>JBFZEO010000270.1:0-5945 GCA_041306845.1 Spirochaetota bacterium | reverse complement strand
GTGTCTGGAATGGACAGTCTACCGGTGTCATGTTGTAACGGCCTATGAGATTAACAACAGCAATCCCATTCCCGCAAACCTCACCGATCCAGTAACCCTTACCCGGAGAGTCATAATAATTATGCGGTCGCAGCAGATAATCTGTCTGTTCAAGGAGTGATGATGCGTCTTCATTTGACCATATGTGATTGCCGGAAGTGATAACATTCACCCCGTAGGACTTCATCTTGTCTATAATATCTTCAGTTATACCGAACCCGTTGTCAGAGTTCTCCCCATTGGCGATAACAAAATCAATTTTTTCTCTCTTTATGAGCGGCGGCAGTTTCAAAAAAAGCTGCTCTATCCCCGGCGTTCCAATGAGATCCCCGAGTAATAGTATATTCAATTGGTCTTTTGTCAAATAATAATCCTTTGAATCTATCTTTGTAATGTTGAGATATTACCATAAAAGGATAATTTTATAAACCAATTTATATAAAAAACCGCCCCGTTTAATTGGGGCGGTTCTTGTTTAAAGTATCGCTAAAAATACTAATAATCTTAATTATAGTTCTGGAGACAACATCTTAAATGTTATCTTGCATATTCTATAAACCTTGTTTCCCTGATAGCAGTAACTTTGATCTTGCCCGGATATCTGAGTTCACTCTCAATCTTTTTGGCAATCTCTTTTGCAATCTCAGAAGCGGACTTGTCATCTGCTTTTGAGTGGTTGATAACAACTCTTACCTCTCTACCAGCCTGAATTGCAAACGCTTTTTCAACACCTTGAAAGCCTTCTGCAATCTTTTCTAAATTTTCCAGTCTCTTTATGTATCCCTCAATGCTCTCTCTTCTTGCTCCCGGTCGGCTGGCGCTTATCGCATCAGCTATCTGGACAATTATAGATTCGAGACAATTCGGTTCAACATCGCCGTGATGACTCAAAATAGCATTGAGAACCTGTTCGGATTCTCCCATCTTTTTTGCCATCTCATATCCGGCTTCTGTATGACTGCTCTCTCCATCCGTAGTGGCGCCTTTACCAATGTCGTGGAGTAAGCCGGCTCTTTTGGCAAGAGCCACATCGCATCCTAACTCAGCGGCTAAAACTCCGGCTATTTTTGCAACTTCCATCGAGTGATGAAGTACATTTTGACCGTAACTTGTTCTGAAGTACAACCTTCCTATGTTTACGATACCATCCGGAGATATACCATGAACACCAAGCGTCATAACAGTCTTTTCACCCTCATCAAATATAAGCTCATTAACTTCGGACATAACCTTGTTAACAACCTCTTCTATTCTTGTCGGATGTATACGACCGTCGGCAACCAGCCTGCTCAATGCAATCTTAGCAATCTCTCTCCGTACCGGATCAAAACATGAAATAACAACGGCTTCGGGAGTATCATCGATAATGATGTCAACACCTATAAGTGTCTCCAGCGCACGTATATTTCTACCTTCTCTACCGATTATACGACCTTTCATTTCGTCATTCGGCAAAGACACGCTGGCAATAGTAACATCAGATGTAACTTCCGACGCAATCCTCTGGATCGCTGTGACAATTACCTCTCTGGAACGCTTATTTGCTGTACGGTTAGCTTCATCTTCTATCTTTGCGATAAGACGATGAGCGTCCTCTTTAGCCTGCTCTTCGAGCTCTTTTATAAGCATTTCTTTGGCCTGTTCGGAAGACATACCGGAGATCCTTTCGAGTTCCTTCTGCCACTGACTATGCAGCTGACCGACCTCTCTATGTTTCTCTTCCGCTTCCTTCTCTCTGGTACCGACATCCTTTAATCTCTTGTCAATATCTTCGAGTTTCTTGTCAAGCTGCTCCTCTTTTACGAGAAGTCTCTTCTCGTATTTCTGGAGTTCCAGTCTTCGTTCTTTGGTTTCCTTTTCAAAATTGTTTCTTTCCTGCAATAATAAAGTCTTTGATTCCAGAAGCAGTTCTTTTTTCTTGCTCTCTGCTTCGAGTTTAGACTCACGTAAAATTATTTTAGCCTTATTCTCTGCTGAGTTTAAATTAGATTTAGCAATTAATACTCTTACTGCAAAACCAATGACACCGCCAAGTAGGATGGACACAAGACCTACTATAAAATATAACATCCCGTCCTCCATTCAACTTTAACGGCAATTTTAAAGTAAAATAACTGTAATGTCAAGCAACTTTTTGTATTCGGTAAAAAAAATAGGCATACCCCCGTTTTAAGTGTAAAACACGCACTTTGTTATTGTATTGACAGCATTTAATCTGATATAAAGGAAAAAAAGGAGTCTATTTTAAAATGAAATTAGGCGTAATAATAGCAGTTTATGATGAAGCAAAACAGATACTCGATGATAAATTCTATGAATGGATAAAAACCGGCGACGAGTATTACTCGCAAAAATACGACATTCACCTTTGTGTAACCGGCATCGGTAAGGTCTACGCATCTTATGGTTTTACAAAAATGGAAGATAAAGTCGACAAAATCCTCATTCTCGGAACATCAGGCGGACTCGATGATGAAAAAGTCGGTTCACTCTATCTCGTAACCGAGTTTGTAGAACACGATATGGACGTGACAGGACTGGGATTTGAACCGGGACTAACACCATTCTCACCCATGAAATCACCGGTAATAAAACACATATCTCCGGATTACGAAAACTCCGTAAAAGATGCCCTGAAAAGATGCGGCATAGATTACCAGACTGGCCGGCTGATAAGCGGAGACCTGCTTATACATAAAGACGACGTGCGCATTCTCAAGAAGGAGCTTTTCGGAGCGAAACTTGTCGATATGGAGTCGGCTGCCGTTGCCAAACTCTGCATGACAAAGTCCAAAAAAGATGTTGCCGCAGTGAGATATATCTCCGATAACGCAAGTCACGAGGCGGCGGCGCAGTGGGGTGAGAATGTAAAAAAATCCGCCTTCATCTTTAATGATATCTTAAAAGAATTTATAAAGGGCATATAAAACTTGTGTATGAATTAATTTCTAAAATTTATGAAGATATTTTCCCTGTTGATAATAATGCCGTTTCGTTCACTAAAGAGCGGATCGCCGCAGGTAAAATCCTCGATATCGGATGCGGAACGGGAGAGTTCGACAGCCGGATCGCCGGAGGAAAAACCTTTGTTACCGGCATCGATCTAGACGCCGAGATGATAAAAAAAGCATCGGCAAATTTCCCCGGCGGCAATCCTGCTTTTATGAGAATGGATATGAGAACCGCGGTATCGCATTTTGCTCCGGAACATTTTGACGGGATAATCTCATATGGGAACACTCTCGTTCACATAACCGATACGGCTGAAATGGATAGCTTTCTACTCGGAATAAAAACTCTCATTCAGCCGGGAGGGAAACTCCTCCTGCAGATACTGAACTACGATTACATCATTAATAATAATATTACCGAACTGCCCGTCATCAAAACAGACAAATTCACATTCAAAAGAAACTACGCTTTCGACAACGGAACCGGACTGATTAAATTTACCATAACCCTTCAAACGGAGGGAACCATTCACACAGAAAGTGTCCTGCTCAACCCTTTAAGACCGGGCAGACTCGAGGCACTGCTTGAAAATGCCGGATTCAAAAACACGACTTTGTACGGCGGATTCGGCGGGGAACAGTTTGACAATACAAAAAGTTTTGTCTGCATCTCCGAGTCGACGGCATAATTCCACATTTACGATAGACTCATAAACAATAAAATGTTAAAAGATATAAAACTCAAGATATGGAGAATAATGATATGAATAAAATACAGATGACAACACCCCTTGTAGAACTCGACGGAGATGAAATGACGAGAGTTCTATGGCCGATTATAAAAGATAAACTGATAAAGCCTTTTGTCGATCTCAAGACGGAATACTACGATCTGGGAGTAACTGAGCGCGACAAGACGGACGACAAGGTGACAACAGACGCCGCCAACGCCATCATAAAGTATGGTGTCGGCGTGAAGAATGCGACAATAACCCCCAACGACGCGCGCGTAAAAGAGTACAACCTCAAAAAGCAGTGGAAGAGCCCCAATGGAACAATAAGAGCGATCCTCGACGGGACAGTTTTCAGAAAACCGATCCTTGTCAACAACATAAAACCAAGCGTTTCAACATGGAAAAAACCGATAATCGTAGGCCGTCACGCATACGGCGATCTCTATAAAAACGCAGAGATTTTCGCTGAAAACGGCGGCAAACTGGAAATTTGCGTTACCGATAAAAACGGTAATGTCAAAAGGGAAACTGTGATGGAGATCAACGAACCGGCAGTTTTACAGGGTGTTCACAACACCGTTTCATCTATCACAAGTTTTGCCCGGGCTTGTTTTGAATACGCTCTCGATCAGAATGTAGACTGCTGGTTCGGAACAAAAGATACGATTTCTAAGATATACGATCAGAAATTCAAAAACATCTTTGATGAAATTTTCAATAAAGAATACAAATCTAAATTTGAAGCTGCGAAAATTGAATATTTTTATACACTCATAGATGATGTTGTTGCCCGAATTATGAAATGTGAGGGCGGTATCCTCTGGATATGCAAAAACTACGACGGCGATGTTATGAGCGACATGGTGGCGTCGGCGTTCGGAAGTCTTGCTATGATGACAAGCGTTCTTGTTTCTCCTAACGGTTTTTTTGAATATGAAGCTGCTCACGGCACTGTTCAAAGACACTATTACAAACATTTAAAAGGGGAAAAAACATCTACAAACCCGGTTGCCCTCATCTATGCCTGGACAGGTGCACTCCGCAAAAGGGGAGAACTCGACAATCTGAAAGACCTTGCCTCATTCTCCGACAAACTCGAAAAGTCCGTCATCGAAGTTATAGAGTCCGGTATAATGACAGGCGACCTCGCTGCAATATGTGAACCTAAAGCGAAGAAGACCGTTTATTCTGAAGAATTCATCGATGAGATAGCAAAGGTACTCGCCGGAAAAATGTAGTTTGTCCGAAACTGGCGGTTAAGATTTTTTTGTGATTAATAAATATGAATAAAAGAGAATTAATAGAAATTGTTAATAAACAATCTTTAAAATATAAAAAATTAAGTTATCAAGAATTAGAAAATAGAATCAATAAGAATGGTGAGCATTTTGAAATAATATATAAAAATAAAAAATATTGGATTGAAGTTGAAGCAAATCATTACTCCAATTATATAATTAGAGTAATGATTGCCGGAGAAAAAAAAGGTTTATTTGGATTGATGAATGGATATGCGATTTATTTTGGAAAATCATTAAATAACGAACTATTTGAAAATGATGAAATGATTTTTTAAAAACACCACTCAAAATCCGATAACAAAACATATAATTCCGTTAGAAATACTTCACTTTGCCATTCGGACATGCGGAGCAGAGTTCCTTACATCACATATGTGCAGAACGTTATAGGAAATTATCAGATAATGAGTAATAGAGTGGAAACATACAGGCTGTTAGACTAATGTCCGGTAGAAATCTATTCATAATGAGTCCACATTCTTATTATTTTAACAACATTTTCATTATCATAAATCTGATAAATTAATCTATGTTGAATATTTATTCTTCTAGAATATGCGCCAATCAGATCCCCAATCAATTTTTCATAAGGTGGTGGATTTTGATATGGATCGTTTTCTAATATAGAAAATAACTTTTCTATACGGTCTCTAAAACCAGCTTGTGATGCCTTTTTTGCATCTTTTAGTGCTTGATTCGTGTAGACTATTTTATACATACTACCATTCTATATTATTAGAACAATTTTCAAGTGGTTCTCTTAATCCTGCGGTAATTGATTCACGAATTCCAGGAATTGAGGTTAAGTATAATGTTTCCTCAATAGATTTCCAATCTTCTTCCGAAATTAAAACGGCAGAATTATGTTTGCCAGTAATAATTACGGGTTCATGTGAATCATTGATTGAATCAACTAATTG
>JBFZEO010000269.1:0-2681 GCA_041306845.1 Spirochaetota bacterium | reverse complement strand
TTAAGGTATGGACAAAGCGAATGCCGAAAGAATTTTTAGAAAAAACCCATATGGGTTTTTTCTATGTACCGGAAAGGATAGAATTTATAAATTCTTACGGAGTAGCCTTCAAAATTAAACCTCTTAACAAAGACTATTCTCTTTTAGGATTAAAGAGGCTAATATATTATTCTAAAAGGTCATAATAAATTTAAACGCAGTATACTTTTATTGATAAAAATATTCCCCGATATTTGTTTTTGTGTTATAGTACCTTGGTATTTTTTATTAAAAATAAATCTGTATTTATAAATTATTTTATATAATCTTTTTAACTACGCAAAGGTGAATAAATGAAACTTTATGATTTTTTAATACCGCATTCAAAAAGATCCGAAAAAATATTCTATGCTATAATTGGTGTAGTAACATTTTTTATGATTATAGGTATGACTTATCTCGAGATTGACAGTAATGTATACAATCTGCTCCCTAAAAATATGACAACAAACGCAGAAGAGGGGAAAGTTGCAGAGTATTCAAGGTATTTTTCCCCAAATGACAATGCTGTATTTATGTCTGTTGAATGGAAGGAATTTAATAAATCAACATTCAATAACCTTTACAACTTCGTCAAGGATATTGAAGATATTGAAGTGAATGGAGATAAATATGTTGATAGTCTTATAAGTCCGTTTAATGCGATATATTTTAAGAAAGCTGGAGAAACATTTTTTCCTAAAACTCTATTTTCTAAATCTCAAAGTAATCAGACATTGTCAAAAATACTCAAGGATGTTGAAGGGAACAGGTTTATATATGGAACAGTAATGGCCTACGATGAGAAAAGTGTTGGTGTCATCGTTAAGATGAATAAGAATGCAAAGGCTGATTTGCGAAATTCCAATACAATATATCATTATATAGGTCGTAATTTTTTTGGTAAGAATTATAAAGATCAAAAGATAGATAAAAGTACTTTCTGCGGTGAATTGGCTAAGGTTGCAAAAAGATATGAAAAGGACTTTACCATTCATATTGCCGGTGTACCTGTTTATGAGTATAAGTCAAAACAATACATGGTGAGGGACATTATGACCCTGTTGATACCGGCAATAATCATGATGATTATTATCCTCTTTTTAAATTTTAAATCTGTTAGAGGTGTTGTACTTCCGATCTTATGTATGATTTTAAGTATGATCTGGACGATGGGACTTATGGGGTACTTTAGATACAAACTCACAGTGGTTGGAATTCTAATTCCGCCTCTTATCATGCTTATAGGTAGTTCCTATACACTCCACTACATAAATTCTTACTATTTAAATTCTATTGGAGTGGACAAACGTAATATAATAATAAATGCAACGAAGGCTATTTTTCCTACAATCTTTTTAGCCTCCGTTACAACTGTTATCGGGTTTGCTTCGTTTCTTACGGCGAGAATGGATGTTATAAGGAATTTTGGAATATGGATATGTGTCAGTATCGCGTTGACCTTGTTTTTTTCGTTTTTTCTATTGTCTAAGATATTGTTTAGGTTGCCGATTCCTACTAATGTAAGAGTTGAGAAAGTTTCTAATGATGTTTTTTCAAAGACTCTCAATTTTCTGAATATGCTTGTTTTTAAATTTAAATATGTTTTTGTTCTTATTTTTGTTGCATGTATTGTACTTTTTAGTGTTACTATCGGTAATTTAAGGGTTGAGACGAATGCTACTAATTTTTTCAAATCCGGCGATAAAGTTAAAAAAGATATGTCATTCCTCCAGAAAAACTACAAAGGAACAATCAGTTTTAACATAGTCATCAAGTCAAAAAATAACGAAAAAGACTTTTTTAGAACGAGAGCAGGACTCCTTTCCGCAAAAAAGATACAGGATTTTGTTCAGGATAGTACAAAGATTGACGGGGTTCAGTTAACCGGATGGACATTCTCCGCTCTTACTCTTATCGAAGATATAAATTACTCATTCAACGGAAAACACGATGTACCTGAAGATCAGGAGGTAATTAATAAACTTTTTAATCTTCTGCTTTCATCAAAGGATAGTAACACAAGAACTCTTGTCAAAGATGATCTTTCTATGATGAATATACAGGTTAGAACCTATTCTGACAGACCAAAATTAAATTATGTTGTGACGGAACAAGAGCTTATAAAACTCAATAAGTATCTGAATGAAAATTTAAAGAGGATTGCTGCTGAAGATGGGACTATCGAAGTAGAAACGTGGGGTGATATACTGCATCTTGCTGGTATATCAAAATACCTAAAAGAGGATCAGATAGGTTCTCTTTCGTTTACATTACTCTTTATTGTTATCACAGCTCTTTTGCTTTTCAGGTCACTTTACTTTTCTATTTTTTCACTGATTCCTCTTATTTTTGGCGTTCTTATGAATTTTACTATAATGTCTGTTCTGGGAATCCCTCTTGATGCAGCAACTATTATGATCGGAGCCATCTCAATGGGGGTAGGTATAGATAATGCTATCCACTTTATATTGGGTTACCGTAAAATACTCAAAAGGGGAGTCCCTTACAAAGAGGCTATAGATTTGACTTTAAAAGAGACAGGCAGACCGATAATGTTTACCTCTCTTGCACTTATTGCCGGGTTTATGGTTTTTTTATTATCAACTTTCTGTCCTGTTTATTATTTTGGAGTGCTTATAGCAGTATCTATGTTTAATTGT
>JBFZEO010000268.1:0-6068 GCA_041306845.1 Spirochaetota bacterium | reverse complement strand
ATAATCCAGTTTGATAACGTTGTTCAGTCGAATGCGAGTTCTGCGGAGGAGACAGCGAGTTCTGCGGAGGAACTGATGTCGCAGGTTGAGATGCTCAATGGAATAGTTGAAAACCTCTTTTTGATAGTGACCGGTGAGGAGTATGAAAAGTCTGATGAAAAATCGGCATCGGGTAAAGTCAAGTCCGGGAAGAAAACAGCAAAACCTGTCAGAAGGATAACTTATATCGAGAAAGAAAAGAAGATTGATAATCCTAAACTTTTGAAGAGTTCTGATGAGCAAGAGGAAAAAACAGCTAAAAAAATATCCTTTGAGGATGATGAGGAATTTGAAAATACTAATGATTTAGAGTCGTTTTAAATGAGTTTGCAAGGTGTTGATAGAGATCTGATAAATAAGTTCAGGTCTTTAATTGAAGAACGGATGGGTATGACCATTTCGCATGAGAAAAATTATCTGCTCGAGGCAAAGCTTTCTAAGATTGCATCGAAGATAGGGACTGATAATCTAAAAAATCTCTATGAAAAAATATTGAATGGAGATGAGGAAGCGTATAACATTCTCATAAAACATGTGACAATTAACCATACGTTTTTCTTTAGGGAAAATGAGCACCTTGACATCCTGTGCAGTGACATTCACGAAAGGAAGATTTTTCGACCGGTTATATGGTGTGCGGCGGCATCGACAGGTGAGGAGGTTTACTCCATAATTATAAGTCTGCTGGAGAATGGGATAAGGGATTTTGTACTTGTGGCTTCGGACATAAATAGAGATGTATTGAATGCTTTAAACAAGGGAATCTATAATTTTGAAAGATTGTCCCATGCGAGTAGATACATATTGACTAAATATTTTAAGAAACTTGATGACGGCAAATATTTGATAAAAAGGGATTTACGTAGTTTATTTACCATTAAGAAATTAAATCTGATTGAGCCTTTTATCTTTGAGGCTAAGTTTGATTATATTTTCTGTAGGAATGTGCTTATTTATTTTGAGAATGACATCAAGAAGATTGTTATCTCAAATCTGCTTGATAATCTGAAAGATGACGGCTTGCTTTTTGTCGGGCACACTGAAACATTGTTCAATATAACAGATAAGGTTGACGCTGTGTATAACTCTGTATACGGTAAACTGATTAATAAAAGGCGGTAACTGAAAATGGGGAAAATTAACGTTTTTATTATTGATGATTCGGCTATTGTCAGGGAGATTTTATCGGAGAGGTTATCTGTTCACCCGATGCTCAATGTTGTTGGGACGGCTGTTGATCCGTTTATTGCCCGTGATAAGATGGAAAATCTCGATATTGACGTTGTCACTCTTGATATTGAGATGCCGAGGATGGACGGATTAACATTCCTTAAATATCTGATGAAATATCGTCCTCTGCCGGTTATAGTGCTAAGTTCGCTTACCGATAGGTCAAATAAAGCATCTATGGAGGCCCTTGAGCTTGGAGCGGTTGATATTATCCCCAAGCCGGGCGGGGCGTTTAGCGTAGAGGAAGTTGTTGATACGCTGATTGAAAAGATAATTGCGGCAAAGAGTGTGGATCATTCTAAATTGAAGTCGATATCCAACGATCTCAAGTCGAGAAGTACTCTTGCTGTAAAAGAAAAGATATTATCGAAAATTGCCACTACAGATAAGTTGATAAGTGTTGGTGCATCTACCGGCGGTACAGTAGCTCTTGAGGTACTTTTTAAGGGGTTTCAGATCAATTTTCCGTCAACTGTTGCTGTTATCCATATGCCTGCCAGGTTCACAGCCACATTCGCAGCCAGGCTGAATGATATCTGCGCCATGACGGTTAAAGAGGCTCTTCATAATGAAAAAATATTGCCCGGCCATATTTATATAGCTCCGGGCGGTTACCATATGAGCGTCAAGTCTATAGGAACAGACAGGATAATAAAGATATCAAGTGGTCCCAAAGTTTTTAATCAGCGTCCGGCTGTTGATGTACTTTTTGAGTCAGTAGCTCAGAACATTGGTCAGAATACGATCGGGGTTCTCCTTACAGGCATGGGAAGAGACGGTGCGCAAGGATTACTAAAGATAAAAGAGGCCGGAGGATATACGATTGCTCAGGATGAGGCGACATCAATAGTTTGGGGAATGCCGAAAGAGGCGATAGATATAGGGGCGGCCGGGAAAATTTTACCTCTTGGGGGGATAGCCGGTGATATTAAGCAGTTTGTTAAAGCATAGCTAAAAACAGATCTTTTGCCTTTCTACGTTGTCGTAAAAACTTCTCAAATACTCACATACTTAAAGTATGTTCCGTTTTTCGAACTTTTCTACTCCTCGTATAAAGTCAAAATCTCAGGTTTTTAGTGTTGGTTAATATGTATCTATCTTTTGTCTTTCTGCGTTGTCGTAAAAACTTCTCAAATACTCACATACTAAAAGTATGTTCCGTTTTTCGAACTTTGTTACTCCTCGTATAAAGTCAAAATCTCAGGTTTTTAGTGTTGGTTAATGTGTATTGGTCTTTTGCCTTTCTACGTTGTCGTAAAAACTTCTCAAATACTCACATACTAAAAGTATGTTCCCCGAGTACCCGGCTCCGTCCAAATTGGTTCCCGTTGGCCGCCAACTTCGGTTACTCGAGGAAAGTTTGCTTCGTTTTTCGAACTTTTCTACTTTTTCATTGATTTTTTAAGTTAATTTTTATAAGAGTGTTTTTTATATCGGCAGTACAACTCTGAATTCGCTTCCGAAATTTATCTGGCTTGTCACATTGATAGCTCCCCCTATTTCCGATAACATTTTTTTGCATAGTATCAGTCCTATTCCCGCTCCATACTCCCCGGCGCTCCCTTCACGGTAGACAGATCTCTCTTCGCAAAACAGGTTTTTGATATCGTTGTCGGAGATTCCGAATCCGGTATCTTTAACCGATATTGTAACTTTTTTATCATCGTCGAGAAGTTTTATCGTTATCTTTCCTCCCCTCGGAGTGAATTTAATTGCGTTAAAAATTACATTTTTAAGTACAAAATCAATGATTCCTTTATCATTAAAGAGATTTATTTGATCTCCGGCAAAAATATCCACAGATATTTCTTTAGAGGCTGAGTAATCCCGTAGGTTGCGGACGATTCTGCCGATTGAGTCGGCAAGATTTACATTCTCCAGACTCAACTCAAAGTTTTCTTTTTCAAACCTCAGCCATCTGAGAAAAGTACCGAGAGACTCTTGCAGCGAGACAGACGAGTAGAATATCATCTCGAGACTCTCATGGATATCCTCTTTTGTCATTTTATGATAATTTTCATTAAGTAGAAAAGATAAACTGTTGATGACATTAAATGCTGACCTTTGATCGTGTGTTATTGTTTCTAAAATGTGGTCATTAAATTTTGCGGATGATTTGCGGATTTTTTTATTCATTTTTTTCTCCCTGTAGTATCTGAAAATCAAAAAAGCCCATACTTGAAAGTTCGCATGGCTGAAAAGTCTCCACCGCAAAGAAAGACCAATCAGCCCATTCAAGTATGGGCTCCTTTACTAATCTGTCAGGAGATGAATCCACTTCGATTAATAGTTTTACGGTGAAGAATAAACCTGTATTTTATAATAAAAGATGCGAATCAAATATTATAAAAGGTTAAGTTAAAATGTCGAAGCAAAGTATAATTTGATATCTCCATAATGTCAATGATAATTTTATTATCAGAAAGGCTCCGAGTGAAATATAAGAAAAAAATATCAGATTATCCGGGCAATATGATATACTGCTAACGTCTTAATTATTTAGTATTTTAGGGGTTTTTTATAAGCCCACTTTAGTTAAACAAGGGTGTGTATATGCGGATTTTATCATTGAGACTAATTTTTATTGTTGTTTTTTTAGAATGTTGTTTGACCGGCTATGCTGATGAAGTCTTAAAGATTGTCTATTTTGATGATTACGCTCCGTTTAGTATGTCAGATAAATCCGGTAAGATGACCGGTATTTTTGTTGATGTCTTTGATGAGGTTTTTCAGAAAAGAATGAAGATAAATGTTAAGCATGACGGCGGTCCTTGGTCAAGAATGCAGTCAAAAGTGGAGAGTGGAGATGCTGACGCATTTTGCACATTCCCAAACGACAAGAGAAAAGAATATGCTGTTTTTGCCGATGAACCGGTTATGGAGATCGACTTTAGAATGTACACTTATAAGGATAATCCGAATATGGATATTTTTAGAGCGATAAAGTCTAAGGAGGATGCCGTGAAAATTCTAAAAACAGATCAATATTCTGTTGGAACATATCTCGGCAGCGGATGGGTTAGAGATGTTTTTCCCGCAATTAAATTTGATGAGGCTGCAACTCTTGATGGAACTATAAAAAAACTGGCTCTTAGACGAATTGATGTAACTTTTGATAATACGGCAGTTATGAGATATAAGATAAAAGAAATGAAATTAAACTCTGATATAGTTGAGATAAATGCGAGTATCGATAAAACAGTATTTTCATTTGCTGTCAGCAAGAGATCGACGTTTTTGAAAATACTTTCAGATAAAGAGAATGATCTGAAGGTTTTTGAAGAAGTTTTAAAATCGGTTAAGAAAGACGGCACTTATGATAAAATCATCAAAAAGTATGAATAGTGAGGATTGCGTATGCTGCATAGATTTTCCAGGACAGAGATGATAATCGGCAGTGAAGGACTCGCCAAGCTTGCAGTCTCAAAGGTTGCTGTTTTTGGTGTCGGCGGAGTAGGTTCTTTTGTTGTTGAGGCACTTTGCCGCGCCGGTGTGGGGAATTTTATCCTCGTTGATAATGACAGTGTGTCTCTCACAAATATCAATAGACAGGTGATAGCTACCGATAAAACTCTCGGGCAACCGAAAGTTGATGTAATGAAAGAGCGTATCCATGATATAAATCCGGACGCTGTCGTCAAAACATATCAAACATTCTACCTGACCGGCGACCCGGATGGGATAATCGATGATGATACTTCCTACATAGTTGATGCTATCGACACAGTTACCGGCAAGATAGGGCTTGTGCTGGAGGGTATCAAAAAGAGAATCCCTGTAATCAGCTCGATGGGAACCGGCAACAAACTTGATCCGACAAAGATCGAGGTTTCCGACATCTACAAGACTTCGGTGTGTCCTCTTGCACGAGTGATGAGGCGGGAACTCAAACTTCGCGGTGTTAAAAAGCTGAAAGTTGTTTTTTCCACTGAGGAGCCGGTAACAATTAGTGAAAATGTGAGTGCCGAGGATTACAGAAGTGATGTTTGCAATGATAGTGGTGCCGGGAAAAGTTCTGGCAAAAATAATATACCGGGCAGTGTCTCTTTCGTGCCTCCCGTTGCCGGAATGATAATCGCCTCCGAGGTAGTAAAGGATTTGCTTAAGAAATGAGAATGCTTTTATAAAAAAACATTCTCTGACTTTCCTGTTATTATAGTTCGATGGTCTGCGGAGGATTACCGCTAAAGTCATTTATAACTGCTTTCGCTTCAGTTAAATAAAAAACCTCTAAAACAGGGTTATCCGGACTTTTGTATATTGATTTTACAAGCGTTTTTATAAAAATATATTTTTAATGATAAATTGATTCTTTATTTGGAATAAAAAATACTTTATAATTGCACTGTACTATGGAGGATTGCATGAAAGTTAAAATCGGTAAGCAGAATTTATTATATCCGATGCCGGTGACTATTGTTGGAGTCATGATCGATGGTAAGGCAAATTTTGTGAATGTGTCACACGTCGGCATTCTTACGGTAGCTACGCCCATTCAACCCAGCCTGATAATGTTCGGTATGAATAAGATACACTACTCAAACATCGGGATTCGAGAAAAAAAAGTTTTTAGTGTTAACATAATTTCAGTTGATGATATGGTTAAAGCCGATTATGCCGGAATGGTGTCGGGTAAGAATGTTGATAAGTCCGGGTTATTTAAGACCTTTTTTGGGGAATTGCGGGATGCACCGATAATTGAAAACTGTCCCTTGTCGATGGAGTGCCGACTTTATGACACCTATGACACGCCCCAGCACGATGTTTTTATCAGTGAAATAGTTGCTTCTTATGCACAG
>JBFZEO010000267.1:0-2860 GCA_041306845.1 Spirochaetota bacterium | reverse complement strand
CACCATAAAAGCACCGTTTATCGCACCTATCGAAGTACCGACAACACAATTATAGGAAATACCAAGCTGTTTAAGTGCTTTCCAAACACCTATCTGGTATGACCCTTTTGTTCCGCCCCCGCCTAACACAACGGCATAACCGCTATTTCTATCCATAATCACATTCCCCACGCAGCAAAGTTACTTTTAATATAAAATATACGATATTTACATATTTTCATAGTTTTATTTAGTTTTTTTAAAATATATTTTAGACTATTTTAGCGATTGCCGATAAGTAAGGGACACCCTAATATCTTAAAGATTGTCCTGGATAAAAATTTGTGATCCGGGCGATTTACATGAGGATCAACCAATGGCTAAACAAAAAAAGAGCAAAATCTCCAATCAAAATAATTCAGATTTAAATAAAAATAAAACTAATAATTTTTATGAATCGGTAAGATTCAAAATGGGACTCAGTTTTACCGCAATTTTAATAACAATCATCGCAACTATTGAAATAATAGGCAACATAAGGAGTATAAACCTTACAAATAAGAATCTGGAAAATAAATTCACAATAACCGCTGAAGCTGCAAAAGGTTATATAGATATTGAGTATATAAGTTTATTGGTAGAACAAAAAAACTCGGAAACCGAATATTACAACAAAACACTCCAATCACTTCTTAAACTAAAAAAAGCCTCGGAACTTGAGGAAATTCAATTTGTGTACCTGACATCCGATAAAATTATTTCAATATTTGACACAGGAAACTCTACAGGTAATATGACAAATCCATTTACAGAAATATTAGAAGATAATCAATACTTTAAAGACGTACTGCAAACTGGAAAACCTGAAACAACAAAAACCTATGTAAAACATAATATAAATGTCAGATCGTATCTTTTCCCGATAATTGATTCTTCTAACAAGAGAGTAGAAGGGATTATTATAATTGATTACAGTTCGCGAAAACTTCAACTTGAAATTATAACAAAAATAATAGAATCAATTATAGAACTATCGATTGCTATTTTTATATCATTGATAATAATAAATTATTTGATACACAGAATATTCTTGAAACCTGTTGAAGACATGGTAAAAAAAACTAAAGAGATATCTAAGGGAGATCTTACAGTTAAATTTGATTACACAAAACATAATGAGATAGGAAATCTTGTGTACTCATTCTCGGATATGGTTGAAACCTTAAAAAACCTAAACCAGAAGATCTACATAGCTGTTTCCATTCTTACAAAAAACCTCCGAACACTCTTTAAATCTGCAAACATAGTTAAAGATGCGGCAAATACACAGGCTGTTACTGTTGAACAGACTCAGAGTAATTTCGAAAATATGAATAAGATGGTTGAAACTATCTCTATCGAATCTACAAAAGCAAATAATTACGCAATGCAGGGACTTGAACGTGCTAAAATCGGAATGGAATCTATGAAGAAACTTGAAACCGAGATGTTAAAAATCGAATCAAGTTCCATGGAAATATCAGACATAATAAACATGATAAATGAGATTGCAGAACAAACAAACCTCCTTTCACTTAACGCATCTATAGAATCAGCGAGAGCCGGTGAAGCCGGTAAAGGATTTAACATAGTTGCAGGTGAAATAAGAAAACTTGCAGAAAAATAAACACAGGCTGCCGACAGAATTCATAAACTTATAACCAATAACAACGCAATCATAAAAGAGGGTGTTAAATATAGTAAACAAACAACTAACATTCTCAGTGACATAGCTACCGCCAATGAGCTTATAACCGGCCTTGTCAAAACAATAACGGAAGAGGTCAACAAAGTACAATTCAGTTCAAAAGAGATATTGCAAGCAATAGATCATATTTCAAATATAGCACAAAAAAATCTGACAGAATCGGAGAATGTAACAACAGCAATGGTTGACTTTGTAGAGCAGACCCTTGAACTACAGAAATTTGTGGGGCAGTTTGATGTCAGAGGCGATCATGCAAAAGAAAACCACATGCATATTGAAGAAATTCTAAAAGCAAAGTTAGATGAAACAGATGTAATAATAAAAGAACTTGGAGATTCATTCCTGCCAACAGGTGAAACTGCCCTCGTAGGTAAGAAATATAGAGTACAGGAATTAATATTGGGAAATCACATCATAACAAACAGTACTGAGGTTGTCGATGCAATATCAAAAAGGACTCACACATCAGTTACTATTTTTCAAACTACAGACAATTTACTGGTGAGAGTTGCAACAACAGTTAGAAACTTTGACGACACAAGAGCAACCGGAACAGCAATCGACTCGGACTCGCCAATATACCAGACTATCATGCAGGGCAAGACTTATTACGGAAGAGCATTTGTTGTAAACAGATGGTATGTTGCAGTTTATAAGCCTATTCAAGATGAAACAGGATATGTTCTCGGCGTTCTTTATCTCGGTATCCCGGAGAAAATGGACGAAGATGAAGAGTATAAGGAGAATGTCGGTATTGTTCAGGATAACACATTTTCTATAGAAAAAAACATTGCGGAAACCTCCGATAAAAAACAATAAAAACTTTTTAAACACTATATATACCTATGCTCAATTTTATGCTATAATGCCCTGATAATTTGGCTTTATCGGGGTAAGAATGGTAGTACTTGGCATAGAATCAACATGTGATGAAACATCCTGTTCCATCTGTATAGACGGAAGCAATGTCCTGTCAAATGTGATATCAACACAGATAAACGATCATCTTCCGTGGAATGGGGTTGTTCCTGAGATAGCTTCCCGTCTCCATCTTACAAAGATAGTTCCTGTAATAAACGAAGCTTT
The DNA here is from genome assembly GCA_041306845.1 of Spirochaetota bacterium. Lineage (GTDB taxonomy): Bacteria > Spirochaetota > GWE2-31-10 > GWE2-31-10 > GWE2-31-10 > JBFZEO01. The sequence continues at coordinate 48 of JBFZEO010000267.1, read as the reverse complement.
GTCATCTGCCGGTAACTCACTTGCAGATATCGATCTGATAGCTGCCTC
>JBFZEO010000261.1:0-3459 GCA_041306845.1 Spirochaetota bacterium | reverse complement strand
ACGTGTAACTATTGTAAGTACCGAGAATAGCCCATCTGAATCCGTCAATTATACCTGTTAGAGGATTTAAGGAATATATAATTCGTGCAACACCTGTTATGTTGCTGCTTGAATATCCGACCGGCGAGATGAAAAGTCCAAACTGAACGACAAATGGTAAAATGTATCTGATATCACGATATTTAACATTGAGCGAGGATATAAGAAGCGACGGTCCAAGTGTTAATAGAAAAAGCTGGATAATAAAAACTGGTAAAAAAACTATGTTAAAGGAAGGAATAAATCCATAAAAGATCATAAGGACAAAAAGAATCACAGATGAAATAAATAAATCGATGATTGAAGTCAATATGACGCTGACCGGAATGATAATTCTCGGGAAATATACTTTTGTAAGCATGTTTGAACTTGCAACTAATGAGTTCCCGGAATCCTGCAACCCATTCGCAAAAAAAGTCCATGGAATTGTCCCGGTAAAAACAAGGATCGGATATGCGATGTTGTCTGAGGGCAACTTTGCAATCTTTCCGAAAACAATAACAGATATAATCATAGTAAGGAGCGGTCTTAGAACGCTCCAGGCAATGCCTAATATTGTTTGTTTATATTTAACAAGGATATCCCTCCAGGTTAGAAAGAAAAACAACTCTCGATATTTCCACAGCTCTCTCTTTAACCCGCCCAAGTTTTTACCCGCAACAATGACCGTCTCAAATTCTTTAGGATTCAAAAAAATCTCCTTCCTACTCCAGCGTCTGCTTCATAAAATCCAATAGCGCATCTTCCCACGATCTTATTTTTATCCCAAGAACCTTTTTAACTTTATCCTTTGAGATTACACCATTCCTCGGAACAACAACTTGCTGATCTGCACTGCTAACTGTTGGTATAAGCTCCGGTTTACCGCTAAGCCTTCCGAATTTTTTCATGTTTTCCAGTATCTTTTCTGCAAACCCGTACAAGGTTGTCCTTCCCTCGTTTGTGAAATGATAAATCCCGTACCTGCGACTATCATTTTTGATGAACATTGATATCATATCAGCGAGATCTTTGATGTAAGTCGGAGTCGCAAAACAATCGTTATTAAACTCAATCTTTTGTTGATTATTTAACATTTTTTCTATCTTACTAACAATACAGTCTGCATTCCCAAAAAGCCACGAAGTTCTTATGATATAAAATTTAGAGAGGTTTTCGCGAATGTAGTTTTCGCCCTGCAGTTTACTTCTCCCAAGAATGGTTATAGGATCCGCTCTATCCTCTTCTGAGTAGATGGAATTTGACTGTCCGCCAAAAACTCCCGCTGTCGAGATGTGAATAAGAACGGCTCCGGAACGCTCAGCCGATAGGGCGAGATTCTTAACGCCGGTTGAGTTTATCTTGAACGCCGTCTCTATGTTCTCCTCTGCGAGCTCCATATCGGTATATCCGCAACAATTAATTATAAAAGCGATCTTTTTCCCATTAACAAACTCAGCAATCCTGTCAGGATAAGTTATATCAAGCTCCCGGTCGGTTCCAACAACCGTAAAACCGGACATTTTTAAGTGCGATTCGAGATAGCTTCCAAGCAATCCTTTATTTCCAGTTATCCAGATCATATTTTGCCTCCGCAAACCGAACTTGTCTTGTTCAGTGAGAATGTTATTCTTGCTGCCGATACCTATTTTAGAGAGTAATTTACTAATTTCTTATCAAAATCTATATTGCCTCTAAGTTTCTTATAAACAGCGTGAGGTGTCAACAAAACGTACATATCTGAGTTTTTTAACGTTGTATCGATATCGGACAATGTAAGTCCATGAGCTTCCTGTAAGTGGGTGTGCGGTTCGTTCACATATAATTTATATCCCTCTTTTTTAAGGAGAACTGCGATCTCAACAGACGGACTCTCTCTAAGGTCATCGATGTCCGGTTTGTATGCGAGACCGAGACAACCGATAACCGGTTTGCGCCCATTCTCCTGCTCAAATTGTTTCGCTTTTTCTATGACTCTATCTTTGACCCAGTGCGGTTTGCGGTCGTTAACCTGACGCGCATTTTTTATCATCTTCGCATCATCACCAAACTGACTAACGAGGAACCACGGATCTACAGCTATACAGTGACCGCCGACTCCAACACCGGGATTAAGTATTTTAACTCTCGGGTGTTTGTTAGCAAGCTCTATCAGTTCCCAGACATCGATATCTGATTTTTCACAGATTATCGAAAGTTCGTTCGCAAAAGCGATATTGACATCGCGGAAGGAGTTTTCCACAAGTTTACACATCTCTGCCGTTCTTGCGTTTGTCGGGTGGAGAGTTCCTTTTACGAAAAGTGAATAAAATTCCATCGCCTTAACAGTTGACTCTTTGTTTATACCGCCGATACTTCTGTCATTTTGTTCGAGTTCATAGATAACCTGTCCCGGCAAAACACGCTCCGGACAATATGCGATATAGATCTTATCTTTAAGTTCCGGACGTTTACTAAATATAAGTTTCGCCATTTCCTCAGTTGTACCGACCGGGCTGGTTGACTCGATTATGAGAAGGTTTCCATTCTTAAGAAACGGGAGAAGCATCTCAGTTGCACTTGCCACATATGAGATGTCCGGCTCGTAGTTTGCTTTGAATGGGGTTGGTACAGCGATAAGATAAACGTCTGATTCCGACGGTGAGGTATACGCTTTCAGAAACCCCTTTTCAACTCCAACCTTAACAAGTCCCTCAAGATCCGGTTCTATAATGTGGATTTTACCTTGATTGATTGTATCAACTGCTTCTTTCTTGATATCAACACCTTTAACAGAAATTCCTTTGCTTGCTATGAGTGCTGCTGTCGGGAGACCTATATATCCAAGTCCCATCATGGTAACTATCGGTTTGTTCATACTCATCAACTCCTACTCTATAGTATTCTTTTTATATATTCTTTAGAATGGCAGCAACCTGAACACTCGTCGTTCCGTCTCCATATGGATTGACTGCATTTGCCATTTTTAAATATTCGTTTTTGTCCGTTATCAGTTTATCTGCCGATTCGATTATCACATCTTTATCAGTTCCTACAAGTTTAGCTGTACCAGCTTCTATTCCCTCTTTACGCTCCGTAACATCTCTCATTACAAGAACCGGCTTACCGAGTGCAGGCGCCTCTTCCTGAATCCCGCCGGAATCTGTCATGACAATATATGACTTGTTCATAAGCCATATGAGATACGGATAATCAAGCGGTTCTATCAGATGAATGCGCGGCACCCCTTCCAGTATCTCGCCGACAGTTTTCCTCACATTCGGATTCAAGTGAACAGGATATACAACTTCTACATCCTTATGAGTGTTTACAATATGTTTTATAGCGTTACACATATCTTCAAACGGTTTCCCAAAACTTTCACGCCTGTGACCGGTCACCAGTATAATCTTTTTTGAGAAATCTATAAAGTTAAAATGCTTAAAATAATCATCCTCTCCC
>JBFZEO010000259.1:0-6864 GCA_041306845.1 Spirochaetota bacterium | reverse complement strand
TTGTTTTTGCATCGCTGAATTCCGTTTTTTTAGCAATATTATCAATAAAGTCATCAATTTTTATTTTGTTATCATTATTTTCCATTTTTATTGATCCTCTCTTTTAAAATTTCACTTGATTTAAATCTTGTTAAAAGTTTGGGAGGCAGCATCATCCATTTTTCTATAAACGGATTAAATGCTTTTCTTTTTTCTCTTTTTACAACGGAGAATGTACCGAATGTGTTAATCGTTATACTATTCCCTTTAGAAAGAACCTTTGTCAGCTCATCAACGACGGCATCAAACAAAACCGTTGCTTCGTGGCGGGTAATCTGATTTTGTTCGGATAGTTCTTTTATAAAATCCTGCTTTTTCATAAATTGTTCCCCTTAATTATTTTATTCTAAATTCTTAATTATAGTATCATTATCTATTTTTTCAAATCTTTTTGTAAAAACAAGAGTTAATTCATCAGCTACATCCTCAAATTCATCCCAGTTGAAAGTATCCGACTTCTTTATCATGATAATTGGAGAGGTCTCCATAACATTTTCAAAATTTACTGTTTTCTTCAAAGAAACATCATTTGACAAAACTCCGTTAAAAATTTCCGGTACATTAGCGGACTCATCTGTTCTTATCTTTATCGACTGATACCTTACACGCCTTATACATTCACTATCCGGCTCAGAAACTATCAAGATTGAACCGTTTACTGTCAATGCTATGAAAGGTTCTTTATCTCCGGTTAAATAATCGGATGTTACATCATTAAACCCGTATTTATCGGTTATTTTATCAAATTCTGAGTATTTTGTCCTCCAGTTTTCAAGCATAATCTCATAGTCTACATTGTTCTTTTTTGCGAGTTTCTCGATTGTACCTTTGTATTCATTTATTGCTTTTTCGATTTCCATAATGTCCTCCTTATGGGAATAAAAATAATACATTATCAACTTACATTAAATATTCTATAATTTCAAAGAATATTTGCCAATTAAAGCTCATTTATGCCAAAAGTAATATAGAAATTGCTGAAATTTAATAGTGTCTAATTAAATTATTCAATAAAAGTAATATTATTTGGATTGAAAAAATGATATTTTTCTTCTAAAATGTGGATTTGATAAGATAATAGCCATTCAACAAAAATAATTGAGTTATAATGGTAGGAGCCGGACGGATGGTTACAAATAAAATTAAAATCATGGGAATATTAAATGTTACTCCGGATTCTTTTAGTGACGGCGGTAAATTTATATATTCAGATAAAGCTCTATTCCGCACAGAACAGATGATAAAAGAGGGGGCAGACATAATCGATGTCGGCGGCGAGACAACCAAACCAGGCAGCAGCAGACTGAGCGCGGAGGAGGAACTTGATAGGGTTGTCCCGATAATAACAAAAATAAGAGAACACTTTGATACTATAATTTCATGTGACACATATAAATCAGTTGTTGCCAGGGAGGCTATAAATGCCGGAGCAACAATTATTAATGACATAAGCGGATACACGATGGATCCTAAAATGCGCGATGTTATAGTTGATAATAGGGGAGTTGTAACTTACGTAATGATGCACACTTCCGGAGATCCGAAAACTATGCAGCAGAATGTTTATTATAATGACATAGTGACCGATATTTTTTGTTTTTTTGAGAATAAGATTAGTGATTTAAAACGGTCAGGTTTTGACAGGATAATTATAGATCCCGGATTTGGATTCGGAAAAAGTCTTGATGATAACTATCTTTTGTTGAGGAGACTTGGTGAGTTTAAGAAATTAAATTGCCCTATTTTAGCCGGTATATCAAGAAAGTCGATGATAGGTAATGTTGTTCAGTCCAAACCGGAAGAAAGGATCTCCGGAACAGTTGCTCTTGATACGATAGCGATAATGAACGGTGCCGAGTATATAAGGGTTCACGATGTGAAAGAGGCGTATCAGGCCGTTAAAGTTGTAGAAAAATATATGTCAGTCAGATAGAACTACTTCTTAGGGGGTAGTGTGGAGAAAAATTTTAATATTGAGTCAAAATCTGCGACATTCTTATAAGCCTGATTTTGATAAAAATGTTCATTATCAAAAACTATCAGCATATCATAAAGCTGCTTCAAAAGATCTGTGAGGATTTTAACATTCATTGGGAAATTTTTTATTGCCATCTGGTATAAAATCTGTTCGTTAGTTGATACTGCCGTTTTGCCTATATCTGAATAACTATGGAGATTTGGTATAATCTTACCTTCCAGTTCTCTTACAAAGTAGATAATTGCCTTTATACCGCAGTACATATCTGCAAGTGATCCTTTTGAGTCTATATATGTAATCTCCGTGTTTATGATGTATTCCATATCTCTCATTGTCATATGCGGTAAATCTATCTTCATTATCACTGATTTTAGATACTTACTGTTTATGTAAGACTCATAGTGTCTTCTGATATCGTTTATTTTTGTTTTTATGTCTGCAGTAGTATACATTAGATATCCTCTTAAAAAATTAAATACAGAGCCTCTTGCAAAAATACCACTTCAAATCAAGTACTCTTAATTTTTGCAAGAGTCTCTACATATTCACAATACCATTTAAATCGTCATAAGTAAATAAATTAGATACTAATCTATATCAATAATAATATCATTTTTATATCTAATGACTATTTTATCTCCATCCTTTATTTTACCAGATATCAGATATTTTGCAATCTCATTTTCAAGATGAGTTTGTATTGTTCTTTTGATAGGTCTTGCTCCGAACTGCGGGTCAAAACCGGTGTCTGCTATAAAATTAAGGGTACTTTCATCAAAGGTAACATCTATTCCTCTCTCTTTTAACCTGTTCCCGAGAATGTTAAGCTGAATTTTCACGATTTGAGCAATATTGTCTTTGTCTAATTTGTGGAAAAGTATTATATCGTCAAGTCTATTTAAAAACTCCGGTTTAAAGAACGAGCCTATTATTTTATTGATATCCCCTCTAACATCCTCTATGTTGTTGCTCTGGAATATAAGGTTGGAACCGAGATTACTTGTCATAATTATAATTGTATTCTTAAAATCGACAAGGCGTCCTTGCCCGTCTGTGAGACGTCCGTCATCAAGAAGTTGTAGAAGTACATTAAATATATCAGGGTGTGCCTTTTCGACTTCATCAAAAAGAATTACGCAATACGGTCTCCGTCTTACGACTTCAGTTAATTGTCCTCCCTCATCAAATCCAACATATCCAGGAGGAGCACCAATTAATCTTGCGACACTGTGTTTTTCCATATATTCCGACATGTCTATCCGCGTTAATGCTTTTACGTCGTCAAACAAGAATTTAGCCAGCGCCTTAGCCAACTCAGTTTTACCCACACCTGTCGGCCCGGCAAAGATAAACGAACCGATAGGCCTCGATAGATCGGATATTCCGGCTTTATTTCTTCGAATAGCATTCGATACGGCAACAATAGCTTCATCCTGTCCTATAACGGATTCATGCAGATGATCTTCAAGTTCAAGAAGTTTATCTTTCTCAGACTGCAGCATTTTCTTTATTTGGATACCTGTCCAGTTTGCTACAACCGACGCAATATCTTCTTCGGTCACTTCCTCTTTCAAAAGTGCATTATTCTGATGAAGATCGGATAGTTTATCCGAGAGTTCTTTTAGTTTATTCTGAAGTTCAATTCTTGTTCCATATTTTATCTTACTTGCTTCAGTTAAATTTCCATTCCTTATAAACTCGTCTTCCTGATTTTTTAACTCTTCAAGTTTACTCTTTGTTAAACCTATCTCTTCGATTACTTTCTTTTCATTATTCCATTGCAGTTTGAGTGCTTTTGACTGCTCTTTTAACTCAGACAGTTCTGCAACTATTTTTTTCTTCCGTTCCCCTGAATTTGGGTCGGTTTCTCTCTCAAGTGCTTTATTCTCAATCTCCAGCTGAAGAATTCTCCTTTCGATATTGTCGAGTTCTTCAGGTTGACTCTCAATCTGCATTTTTAGTCGGCTTGCTGCCTCATCAACAAGGTCTATTGCTTTATCCGGTAAAAATCTGTTTGTAATATATCTGTTCGACAAAACAGCAGCGCTTATTATCGCATTATCCTGTATTCTTACCCGATGATGAATCTCATATCTTTCCTTGAGACCGCGCAATATCGCAATTGTATCCTCAACGGTGTGCTCTTTGACTAGATCCTGATGAAATCTTATTTCAAGAGAGGCATCTTTTTCTATTTATTTTCTGTATTCATCGAGAGTTGTGGCTCCGATACAATGTATTTCACCCCTTGCAAGTGACGGTTTGAGAATGTTAGATGCATCCATGGAACCCTCGGCTGAACCAGCGCCTACCAGAGTGTGCAGCTCATCGATAAATAGAATTAAATTACCATTTGATTTCTCTATATCGTGTATAACAGCCTTTAACCTGTCTTCAAATTCTCCTCTGAATTTAGCACCGGCTACAAGCATGGCAAGATCGAGAGCTAATATCTTCTTATCGCGGAGACTCTGAGGAACATCTTTTTCTACGATCCTTTTTGCTAATCCTTCAGCGATAGCTGTCTTACCGACTCCGGGCTCACCTATAAGCACAGGATTATTCTTAGTTCTTCTTGATAATACCTGTATAACACGCCTGATCTCTTCATCTCTTCCGATAACAGGATCAAGTTTGTTTTGTTTTGCCAGGGCAGTCAGGTCGCGTGTGTATTTTTTAAGGACTTGATACTTTGCTTCAGGATCCTGATCAGTTACCCTTTGATTACCGCGTATCTGCTTGAGTGCCTGGAGAATGTTGTCGTTATTTATCCCAAGAGTGATAAAGAGCCGGCTAAGATCATTGTTTAGTTTTAATATTCCCAATATAACATGTTCAGTTGCGACAAAATCATCCTGAAGATTTGCCATTGCGATCTCAGACTCTCTAAAAAGTTTAACTGTTTCATTGCTGAATGACGGGTTCCTTCCCGAATCTCCTACTATCGTAGGTTTCTTCTTGAGAATTTTAACTACTTCATTCTTAATTCTTATTATATCTATTCCTATTGATTCAAATAGCGGGGTAGCAGTTCCCTCTTTCTGATCTAACATAGCCATTAAAATGTGTTCAGGGTAGATCTCTGGGTTATTAGAGTTTAGGGCGTAATTTAAAGATTCTTGAATCGCTTTTTGAACCATTAAAGTCATTCTGTCAAAATCCATATAAAACTCCTCAGTAAAATCATTCATATGTGTTTAGGGCATTCCTAAAAAACTTTTTAGAAATGCCCTCATTATTCAAATTGGACGCAATCTTTAAGATCAAAATATAATCTAATAATATTAACAAAAAAATCAATTCATTTTATATTAATAAGAGCTTTAGATGAATTAACAAGAATTACAAGGTTATCTTTGTTGCCGTTCTTAGCACTATAATAATTTTTTGTATTTTTATAGTTTTTTAACAGATTGCTGCTTACTCCCGGAACAATATTTGTTTTTAGAAAAGCTTTGTATTCAATCCCTTTACTAACAAATAGATTGATTATTCCGTCAAGTGATTTTATGTCAAGATACGTTTTGTTGGCTTCGAGGAGGTTAAGTGTTGTGTTTCCGGAATAATTAACTATCATAATGTCGCTAAACGCTCCATTTTTTAGATTCAGATCAATATTGGAAAACTCTGACACAATATTCAAAAGATTACCGTAATGATCTCCATTTATGTTTCCGGTATTATTTTTAATAAACATATTACCGTAACAACCGTTAAATTTAATATTTCCATTATTGGAAGATATATTTGTCCTGCGTAATCCCGCCGGCATTTTTACTTTGAGTTTTATTATCCCGTCAACCCGTTTAGGTTTCTTTGCAGTAATGAACAATCCTCTGGTGTTTTTTTCATAAATTATATTTATTTTCAATAAAAGAATATCCTGACTGATCCTTGATTTGATAATTTTTTCTGACGTTATTTCAATAAAATCCTCATTCCACCCTTCAATATCAATGTCTCCGTCCGAATTGTATATGTTTACCGAGCTTACAGGATTTCTAACTCTAAATTTCTCTATGTCCGATATCTTAGGATGATTAAATGTACATGAAGAAGCTAACAATATAAAAAACAAAATAATATATCTCATATCCTACTTGCTTATAAAATCAATTACTCTCTTTGCATTTTTCTTAACAACTTCGAGTTTATCTGTTTCATATAGTTTTTTTACTTCCGGCATGAGTGTTGTCTCTTTTATGTTGAGAATGGAATTTATTGCACCAATCTTTATCAAATAATCTTCTGAAGTAAAGAGAATTTTAATTATAGGATCAATAAAATTTGAATTAGACTTAACAACATTGGCAGCAATCATGTTTTTACCAGTTTTATCAGTTACATTATATAATTTTATTAAATAATTTACATTCTCGGCATCCGGAGCAGAGCTGACCGCTTCACTTATAATATAAAGGTGAGGTTGCGGTACTTTCGCCGGTTCATAAAGTTTTTCATAAGCTGAGATTCCCGGAGCTCCCAATAAAATTAATGTTTTTATTGCCTCTTTTTTTACGGCAGTCTCCGGATCTTTTTTTATTTTATAGATAAGAGCATCTATAAAAGTTGTGTTTTTGTTAAGTAATATACCTTTGCAGGCATAATATCGGACTTTAGCTGTATTGTGTTTCATCATTTCCGTGAGAATTGGAATTGCCGAAGGATCTTTAAAGCAGCTTATAGCGTATGCGGCATATTCCTGGATTTTCTCATCACTGTTGCTTAACTGGGAATATATCTGACTGATAGACTGGATATCTCCTATTTTTGCAAGAGAGCTCATGGCGTACATTACAGCAAATTTCTTACTGTTTTTGCTGCTGATTACACTCCTGAGATACGAA
>JBFZEO010000258.1:0-4814 GCA_041306845.1 Spirochaetota bacterium | reverse complement strand
ATTAAAACTTAAAAGTTTTATTACCACTGGAAATATTTCTGGGAAGGAATGGTTAAGGATGAAGTTTAAGCCAGGAGACTTGCCTGAAACAAAAAAAATAAAGCTGTCGGAGGGATAAGCTGTTGATTTTACCCAACAACACCATTCTACAAACAAATAAATACCCAGTTGATATGAGAAAAAAATGGGCAAGATAATCCTCGTAACCGGTGGAGCTCGGAGCGGAAAAAGTACATTCGCAGAGGAAATTGCCCTCAAAAAATCAAAAAAACCGGTTTATATCGCCACGGCAACCCCATTTGACAACGAAATGAAAGACCGGATAAAACACCATCTTGACCGGCGTGGAGACAAATTTCACACCGTTGAATGCTACAAAGAGATCCCAACGAAAGTCAACGAACTAAAACAAAAAGTTTTCTTACTGGATTGTCTAACCGTTATGACCTCCAACCTTATGTTTGAAGTTTGCCCCGACTTTGATGCCATCACTCCAGAGATAAGCGTAGAAATCGAGACTATTATAAGGAAAGAACTCATAAAAACACTCGAATATTTCAAGAATAAAAAAGGATCCCGACTGATTATAGTCACCAACGAGTTGGGAATGGGAATTGTGCCCGATACGGTTGCCGGCCGGGTTTACAGAGACATCGCCGGACGTGCCAATCAAACCGCAGCGAGATTCGCCGACCAGGTTCACCTCGTAGTTTCGGGCATCCCGATAAGGATAAAATAATGTTAAGAGAACTAAAAAGATTTTTTATGGCAGTTTCATTTATGACGCGGATACCGGTTTTTATCCCGCTGCGGTGGAATGTAAAAGATTACGGGAAATCGATGATTTACACTCCGGCAGTCGGATTTATCATCGGATTGATACTTTTTGCAGTGTTCCATTTTACCGGACAATTTTTTGGGGATAGATTGATCCCGGCAGCGGTGACAGTACTGCTCTGGACACTCCTCACCGGCGGACTCCATCTTGACGGAGTGGCAGACTCCTGCGACGGACTATTCAGCTCGCGCGACAGAGAGAAAATCCTCGAAATAATGAAAGATTCCCGCATCGGAACCAACGGTGCCGTCGCCCTATTTTTCATACTACTTTTCAAATTTGTACTCGTTTACAAAATAGATCCGATCTTTTTAATCATTGCGCCGGCTTTCGGACGGATGGCAATGCTTTTGACGGCGGCATCTCTCAAGTACGCAGGCAAGCCGGGTGGAATGGGTGAAGCTCCGGTAAAATACACAACTCCATTCAGATTCATCATAGCTTTATGTTATACATCAGCAATTACATTCTTCATAGATAAAACAGCGCTGCTCATCATAGTTCCGATCCTCATTCTGACAGCACTCATCAACATTTTTTATTACAAAAAAATAAGAGGTGTTACCGGCGACACACTCGGAGCAGTGACCGAGGTTTGCGAAACGGTATCCTTGTTTTTTGCGGTGGTTTTAGAAATAATTATAAGCCGGTTAAATTAATGATTATTTACCTTATGCGGCACGGAGACACCGATCTCAGCGATAAAAAAGTTTATTACGGACACACGGACGTTCCCTTGAACGACGCCGGCATCAAGAGATGTACAGATATAAAACCTCTGATTACGGTCAAACCCGATATCGTTTACACAAGCGATCTTTTGCGGGCGCGGCAGACGGCGGAGATTGTGTTCGGCGGCGGTGTTCCGTCCGACAGTTTGAGAGAGATCAATTTTGGAGAATGGGAAACTCTCTCTTATCGCGATATTGTCAGAAAATACCCTGATCTTGCCCGCAGCTGGGCATCGGAGGACTGGTTTGGATTTAAATTTCCGGGCGGCGAGAGTCCGGCGGAGATGTTCGGTAGAGTTACCTCTTTTGTGAATGAGATAATCGGTAAAAATGAGTATGAGTGTGTCGCAATCACAACGCATCTCGGTGTCATCCGTACCATTCTCACACACCTCATAAACGGCAGTCACAAAAACTACTGGGACTACTCGTCATCGCTTTGCGGTACGACAACTGTGCAAATAACAGCAGGAAAATGCTGTATAATAAAATAAAAAAGGCAGGATAAAAAATGACACTACTTGATAAAATTATAAAAGAGATAAAACCGCTCGATAACGCAATAATGGAGGAAGCGCAGGAAAAACTGAATGCACTCCTGAAACCGGCGGGAAGTCTCGGCAAACTGGAAGATCTTGTGAAACAAAACGCCGGAATTACCGGAAACATATATGCAGAGTTCAAAAAAAAGGCCGTTATCGTGATGGCGGCAGATAATGGAGTTTATGAGGAGGGCGTCGGCGCAACACCGCAGGCGGTTAGTCTTCTCGTTGCCGATGCTATGACAAGAAATCTTGCCGGAGTCAGCGTTCTTGCTGCACACGCCGGCGCCGAAGTTTTCGTGGTTGATGTCGGACTCCTCCCCGATGTAAACAATCCGGACATCATTAACAAAAAGATCAGGCACAGCACCGGCAACATCCGTAAGGAACCGGCAATGACAAGAGAGGAAGCACTCAAAGGACTCGAAGTCGGTATTCAGATGGTAATGGATCTCTCGGCAAAAGGTTACGATATCTTCGCAACCGGTGAAGTCGGGATCTGCAATACGACGACAAGTTCCGCCATTCTTAAAGCAATATCGGGCGAACCGATAGAGTCACTTACAGGACGGGGAGCCGGCCTAACCGATGAGGCCTATGAAAATAAAAAGAGAACTGTAGATGACGCTGTCAGAGTAAATAAACCGGATAGTAAAGATCCGATTGATATCTTGAGTAAAGTCGGTGGGCTCGATATAGCTGGAATGGCGGGCTGTTTCCTCGGAGCGGCATATTGCCGTAAGCCGATCCTGATGGACGGGTTCATATCGGGAGCTGCGGCGGTTCTTGCAACAATGCTTAATCCTCTCGTAAAAGATTTTATCATCCCTTCACACGGAACAGCGGAACCCGGCAGAAACACAATCATGAAAATCCTCGACAAAGAACCGATGCTCCTCATGAACATGAGACTCGGAGAGGGAACCGGTGCCGCTCTTGCCTTTCATCTGGTAGACGCTTCGTCAGCGATGATGCGCAACATGGGTACATTCGCCGACATAGGAATGTAAGTAATGAAACCAAACTTGATGATCCAGGGTACAGCATCCTCAGTTGGTAAATCGTTACTCACCGCCGGGATATGCAGGATGCTTTGCAAAGACGGATATAAAACAGCACCATTCAAATCGCAGAACATGGCACTGAACTCCTTCAGTACATACGAGGGACTCGAAATGGGACGGGCTCAGGCGATGCAGGCTGAGGCGGCGGGAATCCAGCCGGAGGTCGGCATGAATCCCATTCTACTGAAACCGGAATCAAACACTGGCTCGCAGGTAATCGTACTTGGTAAGGCAATCGGCAGACGCGAAGCCGGAGAATACTACGAAAAAAAGGAAGAACTCCGTCAAGTTATCGTCGATAGTTATAAAGACATTGAAAATAGATACGATGCCGTTGTTATCGAAGGTGCCGGAAGTCCGGCGGAGATAAATCTCAATAAAAACGACTTTGTTAATATGGGTATGGCGGCAATCGCCGATGCGCCGGTAATTCTCGTGGGCGACATCGATAGAGGGGGCGTTTTTGCGTCAATTGTCGGGACTCTATTCCTCCTCCCGCCGGCCGACCGCGACAGAGTAAAAGGGATCATCATCAACAAATTTCGCGGAGACATCAGACTCCTTGAGTCGGGACTCCGCGATCTGGAAAAAATAATCAACATTCCTGTACTCGGCGTGATACCATACTTTGATAACCGCATAGATGATGAGGACTCTCTCGCAGTTCGTCTCTCTGTGAATGAAAAAACGGACAAAGATTTAGATGTCTGCGTTATAAAACTGCCTCACGTGTCAAATTTTACTGACTTTACACCACTTGAGATACAACCGGATGTTACTTTGAGATATATAAAAAGTCCCCAGGACTTTGGTACTCCGGATATCGTGATTATCCCCGGATCAAAAAGTACGGCATCCGATCTTGATTTTTTAAAACAAACCGGACTCGACGGTAAGATTAAAACATTCCACACAAACGGCGGACATATAATCGGTATCTGCGGCGGACTACAGATACTCGGGCAGGAGATAGCCGACCCGGATCATGTGGAATCCGAAGTTGACTCCACACCGGGACTGGGACTGCTCGATATCAAAACTGTTTTCCGCAAGACTAAGATCACAATACAAACAGAACATATTTTTAACATAGAGACTCCATTCACCCATGGACTCGCCGGCAAAAAGATCTCCGGATATGAGATCCACTGCGGCGAATCGGAGGCTCTCCCCTCCGGTATCGCAGCTCCGCATGAACGGGAAATCACATTTGCCGATGGGAGGATTTTTGCGACATATCTTCACGGTGTTTTTGACGATGGAGTCGTCCTAAACTATATCCTCAATAACGTGAGAAAGTCAAAAGGACTCCAGCCGATAGAAAACAGGCCGTCATATAAAGAGTACAAAGAATCCGAATATGACCGGCTTGAAAAGACAGTAAGAGAAAATATCGACACGAAAAAACTTTACGATATTATTTTCAGGCGGTGACGGCGGAATGTTAAACGATTTTATAATTGTAATATTGATTGCCGTTGTCATCGATCTCCTGGTGGGCGACCCATATGGGTTTTACCACCCGGTCAGGATGATAGGCGGCTACATAACATTCTTTGAACGATGGTTTTATAAGGACTCGATAACACGGGGCGGACTCCTCCTTGTCTCAACGGCGGCAGTGTCTGTCTTTTGTTAC
>JBFZEO010000257.1:0-2670 GCA_041306845.1 Spirochaetota bacterium | reverse complement strand
AAAACATACATTATAAACTCTCCATTTAAATTTATTTTATATAATTGAGCCGAGGTATAAAATACTTTACAAATGTTAATTTATAATTAAAATCCTTTTTGCCTGTAAAAAAAAAGGAGCGAAAAAAATCGTAATAAAACGAGTTTTTCCGCTCCAAAAAACACAATAGACCAAAACTTATCTTTGAGTCAAAGCTCTCCTGTCAAGTGTCATCAACTCCTGACATTTTGCTATCAAAGCTGTGTCAGTAGCCGCTGAGTTAGTTATAAAAACCTTAAATCCGTGTGCCGGAACTGAGGCAGATATTCCTCCGGCAGCAGTCACAGCACTTCCAGTTTCTGCATCCACCCAGTCTGTATCACTTATATATTTTGAAGCTGACAATGTAACTGCCGCATCGCCTTTATTTAACATAACCAGAGCTGTCTGATATTTTGAATCTGTTTTATTCTGATAAACTCTCAGGAACACCGCCGTCTTAGAATCCGTGGAGATATTAATCTGCAGCCCATTCTGCAACGCTATGTTTCCCTTTCTGACAGCACCGATCTTACACAACTGCTTGTAAATATTACTTGTCTTTGCTTTTGCAATATTATCTGTACCGTAATAATCTCTATTACCGGAGTGTTCAGCTAATCCTTTTTTGAACGCCATCTCGGACCCGTAATAAACACACGGGATTCCCCTTGATGTAAAAAGCCAGTTATGTGCATCGACATATGTGTTTTCGTCCCAGTTCACACGAGCCATATCATGATTATCATAGAAAGTTACCAGATCATATGGGTTGGTATATACACCATCATCAAGATGCATATAGTTTTGAATGGCACTGTAGCCTCCATTGGCAAAATTCCCCTTCATCGCATACATGCAGTCAAAGTCAAGCACACTGATCGACCCATTCGTTTTCTCCTGGAATGGAGTATAAGGCCCGTTGAAACTTTCTCCAAACATATAAAAATTAGGATACTTAGCTCTCACTCTATCGGAGAATATTTTCCAGAACGCTATCGGGATATGCTTGATTGTATCTATCCTAAATGCATCCGCCCCCTGTTCGATCCAGTACATCTGCGCATTTATAATATAATCCTGAAATCCTGGTGCATCATATTTAAAATCGGCAAGCTGGGCAAGCTGATCGTTACCCTGAAACCATGTACAACTTGTAGAGCTTCTGTCTTTGTTCCCGGAGTCCGCTACTTTTGTGCCGTTCTTGTCGTATAGTTTACCATATGTAGAGCTGTTATAAAGCGAGTCCGACATACCATAACTTGGGTTTGCATGATTACCGACTATGTCGAGTGTCGTCTTTATCCCTTTTGCTCTCATTTTTTCTGTGTATTCTTTGAATGTGAACCCGGAAGACTCCCAGTGTTCATCCGCTTTATAGAAATTATCAGACCAATATCCGTGATAACCGGTCTTGTTTTTATCACAGCCGTCAGCATCAAACGGTTTATCAGGATTGGAAACAATCGGAGTTATCCACACTGAACCAAATCCCATAGAAGAGATATAGTCCGCATTATCATAAATTCCCTTCAAGTCTCCGCCGAGATATCCGATATTTCCGCCGTTCGCGTGCTTGATATCAAATGTCCCCTGTTCCTTATGGTTATTTGTACTATCGCCGTCAACGAACCTGTCCGTCATCAGGAAATATATCGCATTCGCAGCAAACTTCTCAGTAGTCCCATAGACATCGATAACCGGCGGAACATACGAGTCATCCCTTGTGAACTCTGCGCTCTTACTCGAAATACCCTTGCTGTTCATCGCTCCGACAGTTAACTTTCCGGTTCCATAATTACTGAGATAATCAGACAATTTCAGAGATATTGTGTTTGAGGTAAGAGCGATGGTCTTTCCGTTGAATGCGGCACTCCTTGAGGTAACAGCAGAGTCTGACTTGATGACAATTGTTATCACCTTTTCACCTTTGGCTGTACCGCCGTCCGGAGAAATCGAAATTATCGGCGACTGATCTCCGTCTGGACACTTCTCATACCAGACAGAGCCATCATACCACGGAGTCTTTGCTGTCGGATCATACGCCTTTTCGTCACCACCTCCGTTAAATTTGATCTTGCAGTTAGCAGCGAGGGGGAGTAATGACGCATCAACCTGAAAATAATACCAGTTTGCATGAGTTCCTTCACTTGCCATTTCCGGACCGGGCCACACTTTACCCATCATGGTACATATCGGTCTGTTCCCTTTTGCCGTTCCTGCCCCTGTTCCTTCCCATAACCATATCTTAGGAACACCGCTTGTTGATTTAAAATATATCCTTCCCTCCGGCGCCGGTTTTGCGATCGTTGCAAATGCAACAACATAATCGCTCATAACCTCAGATTTACCATTCTTAAAACCCGAAACAGTAACTTTATATGTGGTATCATACTCAAAAGCTGCTCCATGAGAAACAATCAGCTTGTTCCCCGACCAACTCTTAGAGAGAGCAATAGACGGGGTTATCACAACAGAACCGCCTGACTGGTTCGCAACAGCTTCCGGGAATGTAAATTCCATCCCGGCACTCAGCTCAACTTGAGCAGTCATATCAGCAGGTGTCGATGAACTCACGCCGAAACCGGAGGCCGCCCCCGTAGTAAAAGAGAACAAATAGTTACTCATAGTCTCACCGGAACTGCTTTTAAA
>JBFZEO010000256.1:0-6500 GCA_041306845.1 Spirochaetota bacterium | reverse complement strand
CTTAAAGTCGGCGATTGTGTTAAACTGACAGATGTCAATATAAAAGATAATTTTATTGTTAAGATAGGTAACCGTGTTAAGTTTGAGTGCAGACCGGGTAAAGTCGGCAGTAAGTCCGCTGTGCAGGTCGTTAAAAAAATTGAAGATATCAAGGAATCTCAGTTTACTGAGTTAGAAGAGGGGGGAGAGGAATGAGTGACGGATCATTATCACAGGATGAGATAGATGCATTGCTTCAGGGGACAGATGACAGTTCATTTGATCTTGGGGGAATGGAGGAAACCGGGGCGGATGATGGAGTGCTTTCTCAGGTAGAACTGAAATCCTTGTTGGATTTGATAAATTTTGCAACAACCAATGTCGGTGACGCTCTCGGAGCGATGGTGGAAAAAAAGATCACCATTACCAATCCCAAGATCGAGGTTATAAAATCAGCATCTTTGCAGAATCAGCTTCATGATGAGGTCGTTGAAGTCAAGATGGACTTTGAGGATGGGGTTGTCGGGGAGCATTATTATATAGTTGAGAAAGAGACAGCCGAGGCAATAAGCGGACTTATGATGGGGCAGTCCGGCAATGAGCTTACTGAGGCATCGCTTAGTGCCGTTAGTGAGGCGATGAATGTTATCTGCGGGACAGCATCCAACAAAATCGGTTCAAAATCAGATAAGAGTCTTAAGCCTTCAGCACCGGTTACAGGTCTAAAGAATAAAACCGGATTATCTCTCAATCCTCAGTCTGATTATGTGAAGATTCAGTACGACTTTATGATAGAGGGGTATCCTTCCAGTGTTTTTATAGAATTGTACGCTCTCAACATAATAAAAGATATTTTAAGTGCAATAATGCCAGCTACAAATAGTGCTGCCGGTAAACAAGCAGCACCTCAGATGCAGCAACAACAGATGCCTCAGATGATGGGGGGTGGCAATATGATGAACCCTCAGATGATGGGTGGCAATATGATGAATCCCCAGATGATGGGAGGCAATATGATGAACCCTCAGATGATGGGTGGCAATATGATGAATCCTCAGATGATGGGAGGCAATATGATGAATCCTCAAATGATGGGTGGTAATATGATGAATCCGTATCAGCAGGTACCTGTGCAGGGAGTGCAGTTTGCCGATCTGAACAACATATCTTCTGATGGACAGGGCAATAATATAAATCTTCTGCTTGATGTTAATATGGAGTTGACAGTAGAGCTTGGCCGTACAAAGAAATCTATAAAAGATATACTCGGTATGGGTGAGGGAACTGTTATTGAGCTTGATAAACTTGCCGGAGAGCCGGTTGATGTTCTTGTGAATGGACAGCTTATTGCTAAAGGTGAGGTTGTTGTTATCGATGAAAACTTTGGTGTACGTGTAACAGAAATCATAAATCCTATGGATAGATTGAGAGATCTTGGTTAGATTATAGTGTTTCTGCCTGGGAGGGGATCATTAAACGATTTATTTTTCTTGTGTTTATATTTACTTTCATTCTTGCCCATTCACAGACAAGAGGAGATAACTCCTCTGACTCAGAAAAAAATAATATAAAAAAAATCAACGAATCTATGTTAAGTGTAAAGAGATCCGATGCTCCAAAGACGGCTTCAAGTGTATCTGTCGGAGTTTGGGCATACGTCAAGATGTTATTGACACTTGGCGTTGTTGTCGGGATAATATACGTCATATATTTTTTTATAAAAAGGAAGACCGCAGCTGGGGCTCTCGATGGTGAGGACTCATTTGTGTTGTTGACCCAGCCGCTGGGTCCAGGTAAGTCGGTCACTGTTGTTTTTGTTGCAGGTAAATATCTCATTCTCGGAGTAACAGGTGACAACGTTAATCTGCTTAGTGAGATAAAAGATGAAAAAGAGATAGAGCGGCTCGAGATCCTCTACAATGACAAAAAGGCAAAAGACGGCAAAACAGGATTTATTGATCTGTTTAATGATTTGATAGGAAGATCTCGTAAAAATAAAGAGGAAGTTTTAAAACAGTTTGATTATGAAGAGGATTCTGTGGATTTTTTGAAAAATCAGCGGGATAGGATAAATAATATAAATAAAGATAAAGAATAGCGTTTTTTTTATAGTTGAATAATTTTTCAAAGATTTGTGATAAATCTTTTTTTCACTATAGCTTGCGGGAGGGTAAGGTGAAGAGAGTAGTTTTAGTTTTTATATTAATGTTGGTTCTGTCTGCCGATCTGTTTCCGCAGCAGCGTACCGACATTCCCATCCCGAAAATCAGCCTCGGCATAGATGAGGCTAAGTCACCTAAAGAGGTAGCTCTTTCCCTACAGATATTGTTTCTATTATCGATACTGACGCTTGCCCCATCAATAATTATACTTATGACCTCATTCTTGCGCATAATAATTGTTTTTGACTTCTTAAAGAAGGCTCTTTCGCTTCAGCAGGTACCGCCCAATCAGGTCATGTTCGGACTGGCAATTTTTATGACATTTTTTATAATGTGGCCTACTTTTGACAAGATAAACCGGGAGGCTATCCAGCCTTTTGTCAATCAAGATAACATAGAGGCGTCCAAAAGACTCTCTATGGATGAGTTTTTTGAAAAAACCATCAATCCGCTCAGAGAATTTATGATAAGGCAGACCGATCCGAAATATATCGGTTTTTTTATGAATTTAAGACAGCTTCCTCCACCGAACACATATGCGGATGTTCCCACTTATGTTTTGATACCGGCGTTTGTCATAAACGAACTAACTGTCGGTTTTAGAATGGGGGTACTCCTTTTTATACCGTTTATTGTCATTGACATGGTAATTGCATCAACCCTTATGGCGATGGGTATGATAATGCTTCCGCCGGTTATGATATCGCTTCCGTTTAAGATAATACTTTTTTTACTCCTTGACGGATGGCAGCTTGTTGTTGAACAGTTATTTTTGAGTTTTAGGTGACGTTTTTTAAAGAGGTTAAAAATGGATGAGATTTTTGTTCAGGGACTTATGGTGGAATCCATAAGGGTTACCATGTTAATCGGAGCTCCTATTATGATATCGAGTATGATTGTCGGGCTGGTTATTTCTATCCTGCAGGCAACAACATCTATACAGGAGCAGACACTTACATTTGTGCCAAAAGTTATTGCGATTGCTTTGTCAATCATAATTTTCGGCCCTTGGATGCTGGATATCATGAAGGACTACTCTCTTCAAATTTTTAACATGATGTCTCAAATGGGCAGACCTTAAACATATCGGAATCTTTATTATCGGAGGTTAGATGGATTACTTTATAAATCATTTTCAGATATTTATGCTTATTTTCGCGAGGATAATGGGAATGTTTTATACTGTAAGTTTTTTTGACTCAGATAGTATCCCGGAACAGGTAAGATTGGGATTAATATTTTTTATCACGATTACAATTTTCCCGGTGGTGCAGTCCCATTTTACAAGCGTATCAAACGATATAATAATCTATGCCATGACGGCTATCGGCGAGGCGGCTATCGGCGCCTGCATCGGGTTGTCAATATCGATCTATTTTGCAGTGTTCCAGCTTGCCGGGCAATATTTCACGGTGCAGATGGGTTTCGGGGCGAGTGAGGTTTTTGATCCGCTGAGCCAGATGAGTCTCCCTCTTATGGGACAGTACCTCTACATGGTTTTTGTTCTGATTTTTATGGCGTTGAATGGACCTGCTCTTATTATAAAAGAACTTTTTGATTCCTACGATCTGGTCAATCTGAAAGATTTTCTCAACATGGGGTTCATCACATCTAAATACGGGTTGATAGCCCAGTTTGGGGATCTTCTCGTTATCGGTCTAAGGATATCGATGCCGATTCTCGGGGCGCTTTTACTATTGTCAATCACAATGGGACTCCTCGCCAAAGCTGCGCCTCAGATGAATCTGCTCATGATCGGGTTCCCGATATCGATAACTGTCGGTTTTATTGTTTTAATGCTTATGATACCGCTTCTGACTAACTATATATCAACTTTTATAGATTATATTTTTAAGAATGTGTGGTTTATGATGAGGGATATCAAATATGCGACTTGATTATCTTGATTTTATCGACAGCTATTCATTCAACATACAGCGGTTTAGTTCAGCAGAGAACGAAGGACGAACCGAGAAGGCCTCTGAACACAAGAAAAAGAAAGCAAGAGAGGAGGGGCGTGTTGCTCTTTCTAAAGATGTTCCGGCAGCGATTGTGACTCTTGTTACATTTGCCACGATATCGGGTATCGCATCTTATATAATGGAAGTTTTTACCTTTGCATTTAACTATGTCTTTCAGAACCTGACTACAATCGATGTGGGTGATCCGAAATTTTACTGGGACGCTCTGTTTGTTCCGTGTGTCAAGATATTTCTCCCGCTGGCGGCAGTTGCTACCATA
The DNA here is from genome assembly GCA_041306845.1 of Spirochaetota bacterium. GTDB lineage: Bacteria > Spirochaetota > GWE2-31-10 > GWE2-31-10 > GWE2-31-10 > JBFZEO01. Next base: position 2,118 of record JBFZEO010000256.1, on the reverse strand, counting down.
ACGGCGATAGTTACAAACTATTTTCAGATAGGTTTTAAATTTGCTCCTAAAGCAATTAAGCCTGATTTTACTAAGATATCTCCAAATATCTTTAAGTTCATAAAGAAGCAAATATTGTCAGTTACAGGTGCATTCAACCTGATAAAATCACTTGTAAAGATAATCATCATAGGTCTGGTTGCCTATATGTCTATAGCCGATAAATTTGAGGAGATACTTGGTCTCATGGATGCCGAGTCGTTATTTGGGTCAATGGTATTTCTCTCGAAAATCAGTATTGATATTATTTATAAATCGGTCATTTTACTGCTGATTTTTGCTATCATCGATTATATGTTCGTAAGATGGCAGTATAATGAACAGTTAAAGATGAAGAAAGAGGAAGTTAAGCAGGAATATAAAGAGATGGAGGGGGATCCTCAGGTTAAATCTAAACTTAAACAGATGTACCGGGATCTTTTGTCCGAGAACAAGATGCTTGGTGAAGTGCCAAAATCGGATGTTGTAATCACAAATCCGACTCACTATGCGGTCGCTTTGAAATATGATAAAAATACAGATTTTGCCCCTAAAGTGGTAGCCAAAGGGGAAGATAGGTTTGCCCAGGAGATCAAGAAAACAGCTCGTGATAACAACGTTTTTATCTATGAGAATGTTTATCTTGCGCGTAAACTCTACTCCGAGGTTGAGGTAAATGATATAATTCCCAACGAATTTTACAGTCTCGTTGTAACAGCTTATAAACTTGCTTATGAATTTAAGGCGTTTGACAGACAGGCGGAGGGTGCCGGTGTTTAGATATGAAATTAGAGATTGGAGTTTGACAGATGGCAGACAGTGCTGATATAAAAAAGAATCTTGGGGAAACTTTTAGAGATCCGACGATGGTGTTTTCTATCATAATTATAATCACCATTCTCATGCTCATTTTGCCGGTTCCTACATTTATGCTCGATTTTCTCATGTCGCTCAGTATCTTGAGCGGGATTATGATCCTTCTTACAGTTTCATATTTGAAAACTACGACAGATTTTTCGGTATTTCCGACACTTTTGCTTGTTACGACTATTTTTAGGATCGCAATCAATGTGAGTTCGACAAGGCTCATTCTCTCAAAAGGGCCGGACTTTGACGGTAAACTCGTTCGTGCTTTCGGCAGTTTTGTTGTCGGCGGCGGTGATAACGGTGTTACGGGAATGGTTATCGGTGTTATAATCTTCGTTATTCTTGTTATAGTGCAGTTTATCATCATATCGAAAGGTGCCACCCGAATATCGGAAGTTGCAGCGAGATTCTCCCTCGACGGGATGCCTAACAAGTTTATGGCGATCGAGATGGATCAGAACAGCGGGGCGATAACAGAGTCGGATGCGATCAAAAAGAGGGAGCAGGTTTGGGCTGAGTCGAGTTTTTACGGGAGTATGGATGGAGCTTCCAAGTTTGTTCAGGGAGACGTAATTGTCGGTATTATTATCACTATCGTAAATATTGTCGGCGGGTTTATAGTGGGAATGGGTCTGCGCGGGGAACCTCTCGAGTCCGCTGTTGACAGCTATGTTGTATTGACAGTCGGTGACGGTCTTGTCAGCCAGATACCTTCGCTGCTTATAAGTTTTGCTTCAGGTTTACTTGTATCAAGATCGCAGGCGAAAGAATCTATCGGTACAACTTTATGGAATCAGCTCACAAGTCAGCATAAGATTTTTTATATATCGGGCGGGGCTATGCTTGTTATGGCATTATTTCCGGGGTTTCCACATCTTATACTGATAATTCTCGGCGGAGTGATGATTTTTGCGGGAACATCTTTGCGTAAAGTCGAGATTGTTAATGAAGAAAAGATAGAGCAGTCTGTAAAAGATAAGGCAAAAGATGAGAAAAAAGGGCCCGAGGATGTTACGTCGCTTTTAAAAGTTGATCCGTTAACACTCCATATCGGATATGAGTTGATACCGCTTATCAATAACAGCACGAGTTCCGACATTCTCAATGCGATAGCCGGTATAAGACGCAACCTTGCGATAGAATATGGTGTCATCGTGCCGCCTATCAGAATCCAGGATAATATAAGAATCGATCCGGGCGAGTATGTTTTTAAGATAAGGGGACAGGAGATCG
>JBFZEO010000254.1:0-4581 GCA_041306845.1 Spirochaetota bacterium | reverse complement strand
TTTAATATTGATGTTGACTGTTTTATAGCTGAAATTAATCTTACATATTTATTTGAAACTGCTGTCCATAAAATAGTTTTCCAGAATGTACCAAAGTTTCCGTCATCTGAAAAGGATATCGCAGTTATTGTGAATGATTCGGTGACTGCCGAAGATATAAGAGGTGCAATTTCAAAAGTTAAAAGCGGTATTATAAGAGATTTTCATATTTTTGACATTTACCGCGGAGATCACATAGAAAAAGGTGCCTATTCTGTAGCGATAAGGTTTAGTCTTAATAAAATGGTGTCAACGTTAACTGACGGAGAAATAGACGAAACTATGAAGACTATAATCGATGTTTTAAATAAAGAACTTGGAGCGAAATTAAGATAATGAATGATAATATTTTTTTTATATCGATGGAAGGGAAAGTTAATTATAAAATCGGCGATTTCGCTGTGCGTGAGGAGGTTCCGCTTCCTGTACTTGGTTCCGGTAACAAGTCGTTAGCCGCAGATGATATTACTCCGGATAACATAATCTTAGGTATGCTTGAGGTGCTTAAGAACGATCCTGTGAATGATAATCTATCTTATTACAGAGATTTTATTTACACAGTTAAGCCCGGGATTGATGAGATGCTCACTTCTGCGGCACTTGAGGCTGAGAATAACATGGATTTTAACGATGCAATCGATATTTATAAAGGATTGCTTGCATTAAATAATGATTCTAAAGATCATATTTTGAATATAGCGGTTTGCTACGATGAATTCTCGCAATTTCTCTATTCCAAGGGGAAAGATAGTGAGGCTTTCAAAATGGAGGATCTTGCAGCTAAATATTTTAAAATTCTTGAAGAAAATAGTGATAAAAATGACAGAGTGTACTATTATTTAGGAAGGTTCTATCTTATCCGGGAAAACTATGACAAAGCTGCTGATTTTTTGAGAGATTTTATAAAGGTAACCGATGATGATGAGCGGAAGGAGGAGGTTAAGGGACTTCTTGCTGATCTTGAGTCAAAAGGGTATAATGATGAAGATTATATAACAGCTAATGAGATGTTAAATAGTGATAAGGATCAGGCTGCGCTGGATTATATCGAGCGATATCTGGATAAATTTACTAAGAATTGGTCCGGGTACTATTTGAAAGGAATTGCTTTAAAAAAACTTGGGTTCAATAAAGAGGCTGTTGATTGTTTAATGACAGGATTGCAGTATAACAGCGAGTCTGCCGATATCTATAATGAACTTGGGCTTTGTTATGTTAATCTCGGGTCGTTTGATAAATCTGAAATGTATTACGCAAAGGCGTTAAGATACAAACCCGATGATATAACTATATATTATAATCTTGCTGTTATGGAATATAAACGGGGTAATAAAATAAAAGCTTTGAAATACTGTGAAGTTATAAAAGAGTTTGAACCGGGAGATCTTAAAACGGCAGAATTGATAAGTTTCATAAGTGAAGACAAACAATAAAAAGGCGGTATTTCATGTTGTATACACATGATATTTCAGACTCTAAGATGTTTAAACTAAAAAAAAGCAATATACTGCCGTCAGGAGAAAAAGTTATCCTTTTTTATGATGATACTATTTTTGATACATGTCAAAAGGGGATTATTTTAACTGAAAAACGGATTATTATATTCGATAAAAATACAAAGATTGAATATAATAATAGCAAAGTAACAGATATTACGGTAAAAGAGATAGATAGAGACAACTATATATTTAAACTTTATATTACAGATAAAAATAATATAGAAAAAGATATTACTCCGAAATCGATACCAAATGACGAAATGAAATTATTATGCATGTTGTTAAATAACTATTTGAGAGAGCATAGAGAGAAACACAAATAAAAGGCAGGTATTATGAATAAAAGATTTGTTCCTTTTATCTGTACTTTTGTCCTGTTTTTTTTGAATGTTTGTTTTTTTTCGGCTGAAATAAAAGGAATTTCTCCGGCAAAAAGAACTATAATGATCGTCGAGCCGGATATTATTTTTCCCAATACAATCGAATCTTTACTTTACAGTGAAATTAAAACTGCCTTTGAAAATGAAGAAAAATACGGATCAGATCTTTTTAGGATAAAAGATAAATCCCAATACCGCAAATATCTTGAGTTCTATGATCTGGACGACAGGTTTAAGCTCAGCCAATTTTATAATTTTACAAATATAGATTCGTCGGTCAGTATACTGACTTCCGGTGAGAGCGGCTCGTATCGTGTTAAGTTGATATATCATGATTTTATTTATGATAAAAGTGATGACGTGACTTTTTATCTCAAGTACGATAACGTAACTGAAAATGTTAAGATCATCAAAAGTAATCTGTCTGAGTTTATAAATAGGGTTATTGATAAAATTGATTTTAATTCCATTCTAAAAAACAAAAAAGAGAAAAAAGATATCCTCCGGAATAATAATATCTATGAGTTTATCTTAGCTGCCGGGGCTGCTTATCACAGTAGAGACTTGACTTTTGAATATCCACAGCTGTATTCTCCTGGAATAAGCGGATTTCTCAACATTTCTTTTAAAATATACAAATTCAACATGTTTCTCTCCGGATCTGCCGGTGCTCTTTTGCATGGTGATATAGATTCTGAAATTGCAAAATATAAGGATGACTATGAAATAAGTTCCGATATCGGTTATACTATTCCGCATTTTACAGGTTCGGCGGACATCGGGGTTTTTCTGCCGCAGGAGATTTTTAGAATAGGATTGGGCGTTAAATATTGTTATTCTTCTATATATTCGCAGAGTGAAAGGAAAATTAACAAAAATGGTTATAGTTATTATTCTACAGAGTACGATCTTTACAGTTATGACTTAATACTGCCTTTTATCAGTTTTGCTGTTCAGCCGGATAAGAATGGTTTCTTTAAACTTGATATAGGATCTTTTTTTTCACCCGGCAGATTTTATGATGTTTATCCGTCATTCTTCTTCCCGCTTTATTTAAAGACTACGTTAAATTATTATTTTTATAAGGATCTTTTTTTTGATCTTGAAATCCCGTTTTATATGATAAATTTTGAGGAAGATGGCAAGCCTGTTGCTGATATTGAGATAGCTGTCGGATTGGGATGGAGAATAAAATGGGGCAACTAATTAAATCTTTATGTATGATTTTAATTTTTTCTTTTTCATTTCAAGCGTTCGCACTTGAGATATCAATCTCAAATATTGATAATGTTTCAAGTAATTTAGAAGATAATATGTATTCTGATATATTATTTAACACGATAAAAGGTGTTATTGAGAGTAAAGGGTATTCTGTTTCAAAAACGGGTGAATTTTATTCTCAAAAACGGGCTGATTTTTTTCTGAAATGTTACTATTACACCGATGCAGATAAAATATTTCTAACTTCTAAAATTTACAACAAGCAGAATGAACTTATAAATATAAGTAAGAGCGAGTTAAATAAGAGATCCGGGATTTTTGATGAGGTTAAAAATCATATAAAAGATCTTTTTAGTTCTTTGACGGATATTAAAAATGATAAACCAGTGAGTGCAAAATTAAAGAGTGAGGTTTCCAATCTTGTGAGAGATTATAGGACTCAATACTTTTTGTACACAAGATTTACTCAATCGTATTTTGGAACAGGTTTTTTATCAGAATCAAAAAGAGATTATGGGATAGATATTGCTTCTCCTTATAACAGGTGGCTTAACACAACAGTAAGTTCGATTGATTTTGATATATTGAAGTTAAAAACCGGATATTTTGAAGGCTTTTCGCTCAATATTTATCCGCCTATGATTATCGAAGGTAAGAATTTATCAAGTTTTTCTAAGATTGCATTGGGCTATGTAAGGTCGATCGATAAGAATATTTTTCTTAAAGTATCGTTTGATTACCTATTTTTCATGTTCACTAAGTATTCTCAGGATGAGGATTTTAAAATAAATGTTTCCCTTATTACAGCCGGGATCGGATTTGATTTCAGGTGTAATTTTCCGCAGATTAATTATGAACTGGACTTCGGATTTTCTGTTTATCCGCCTATTATCCCGTACACAAGCGGCAGCAACAATTCCGGTCCGTCGTCACCATTCTGCATAAGTTTAAACGGTAGTATCGGCTCCTTTTTGTTCCCGGTGTCGCCCAGAGTCGGGATGGTTTTTTATGTGAATAGTGATTTTGGTGTTTTTATCGGATATTCTCTTGTCGCAATGGCTTTAACTTACAATACAAATCTTGAAGTTGAAGATAATTATTCTAAAAAATACGAATATATATATCTTGGCAGGGAAACAGGATTGATGAATGAAATTAAAATAGGACTGGTTTATAAAAATATTATTAAATAAAATTTTACATTCTCTGTTGACACTTATTTAACGTGTGTTATAATCTTATAGAAAGTAAGGAGTGCTAAATGAAATCAGAATGGATAAATCCTTTTATATCAAACGCCATTGAAGTTTTTGAACAGATGGCAGCTATAAAACTGGAGAGGACTAATTTGACTTTGAAAGAGGATCCTACTCCGTCAAATGAGATATCGATCATTGTAGGTATAACAGGTTTTATTAAAGGGCAAGATCGGAAGAGCGTCG
>JBFZEO010000253.1:0-7740 GCA_041306845.1 Spirochaetota bacterium | reverse complement strand
TTGTGGAGAATGGAAGGAGCTGCACAAATCGCAGTAATATACTTATCTGACTCATAAAAAAACCTTACAATATCAATAACTTTTTTATTTTCCTCCAAAGATTTGACACCCGGACCGCCCGGCAAAAAAAGCCCGTTGTATTCCGATAAATCCCCATCATGAAGTAATATATCTGCTCTGATAATTATATTATGTGCCCCTTTCACAAAAATATCACCGGAAACAGAAGCAATAGCAACATCTATCTGAGCCCGTCTTAAAAGATCAACAACAGCAAGACCTTCTGTTTCCTCAAATCCCTCGGTAAAAAGTGCCAATATTTTCATGTTTATCTCCTCATTTTAAAATAATAAATAATTACAGAAAAGTATAATCTCAATAATAAATAAAATCTCAAGAGTAATATCATAGATCAATAAAAGTAATAAACAGCAAAATATCAGATAAAATACTTAAAAAGTATGTAAAAAACATATAATTTCGACAAAATAACAAGAAAATAATGTTGACTTTTTAAAAGTTTAATCTTAATATCACTTATAAGTAGTTTTACTTCAAAATGGATGGATTAGATTACTCCCCTCCCCAATCAAAATCCATCCATTTTCTATTAATAGACCTCAACACCAAATTTACGCTCAAGCTCTTTAAGTTTTTCATTGTATATTTTTTTCTTTTCTTCTGAGATAGTATTGTATTTTATATAATCGGAAGCCATCCTTCTTGCATCTTTTTCCGGATAAAAATAGGGTTTTATTTTTGAATCAATTTTAAAAATAAAAATACCATCTTTAGTATCAAATGTTCTTTTTAAAACGCCGGCTCCGGAGTCCTTAAAGATCTTTATTATTTCACTCCCAAACCTATTCAGTATGGTGGGATCATCAAAATATATCTTACCAAGCCGGCCGACGGGTTTAGCAGAGAGAGTTATAAGATCATCTGAATATTTAAGAGCTAATTGAGTAAAATTATCATCAGTAATATCTTTTATGCACAGCAGAGAATTATCCCTCTTAAGTTTTTTATTCTCATCATTTATCATAACCCCATTTTTATCATAGAATGAAAAATAGATCATTGACAACTCGGCGCCCTCTTTTTCACTAAAAAGATCGGGATTTTCCTTTATGTACTTTGTTATCTCCTCGTCGCTCGGATAATATGATTTCAAGTTTACTGCTTCCGATATCTTCTCTATATACTTATTTATCATGAGTCTCTTTCTCAATGTAACCTTGTAATCAGTAATTGTTTGAGCCGAAGTATTAATAGCCTTAAGAAATTCATAATCTTTTACGCTGTTAACATCCTTACCGACCATACTTGCATAATAGAATTTATCATCGTAAAGGGCACTATTTATCTCTTTATCATTCGGTTCCTCAACAGAAATAGAAGCCGCCATATAAAGCAACTCATTATTGATAATCTTCCTGAGGGCGATATCATAAGTTACATTTGTTTTGTAAACTTCACTATCAACATCACTTTTTATTATATATTTATCGCCTACCTTGGCTACCTTTTTGTTTGTGAGAATGAGTTTCTCCGGATGAACAATAAACAGTGAAAAAAAACATAAAATAATTATAACAAATCTGAGATGCATTTTGCCTCCTGCAGTTGACATGCTTAACTAAAAATAAGTATTCTTTAAAAAAATTATCAAGCGGTAAAAATAACAGATAATTCGTACCATATATTCCGGTTAATATCAATACGGAAAAATATTTTTAACATATTCTTTTAAATTAAGTACATTCAACAAAAAACTGAAAAAATATATTTTTAAGATACTCTGTATTTTTTTTACAAAATATAACAAAATTACACCCTTAAAATTAATAAAATTGACTTTTTTAAAAAAAATTGGTAACTATACGTTTATAAATCATAAAACAATAGGGAATAATAAATGGAACTCAAATTCGAATCAACTAAAAAAGAAAAATCAAAGGTTTTACTTACAATTACTGTAGATAAAAGCGAAATACAAAATGAATATAAAAAAGGTCTGGATGAAACAAAAAAGAATATGACTATGCCTGGATTTAGAAAAGGGATGGTACCGCAATCAATAATTGAAATGAAATTCAAAACAGCACTTGTTGCCGAAGCCGGTCACAAACTCATGGACAAAGCGTACCAGGAGGTAATGCCCAAACTCGAAGCAAAACCGCTTGCATATGGTACACCGGAACTTACCGATGTAAAAGAGATAGACCTTGATAAGGATCTGGTTTTTCAGATAGAGTACGAAACATATCCGGAAATAACTATAGGCGAGTACAAGAATGTTGAAATCGAGAAAGATGAAGTGGCCGTTGAAGATAGCGACATAGAAGAGGAATTGAAACGTTATATGTCTGAATTTTCTTCTATCGAAGTGAAAGAGGGAAAAATCGGCAATGACGACATAGTTCTTGTAGAATATAAAGTTTACGAGACCGATAAAGAGATCGACAACATGACCAATGAATATATTCACATCGGTAAAGATTACGATAAATATAAGATCGGGTCAGAAATTAAAGGATTGTCAAAAGACGAATCAAAAACATTCACGAAAAAATTTGATGATAAAAACATTGAAACCATTGCCAATAAGGAACTGAAATTTGAACTTAAAGTAAAAGAGATCAAACATGAAAAGTTCCCGGAAATGAATGATGAACTTGCTAAAAAAATCGACAATACCGTTAACACTATAGATGAACTTAAAACGAAGATAAAATCAAATCTCTCTGAATATGCAGAAAACATTACAAAACAGAAAGGTGTAGACAAGATCCTCGATGTTCTTATTAAAACTTTTAAAGGTGATATACCGGAAGTTATGATTAATTCACAGATAGATTCATTCTACAATGACCTTTTGAGAAGGTCCGGTAACGATGAGAAGAGAACTGCCCAGATGCTGAAACTCGAAGGATTAACTAAAGAATCTTATAGAGAAAAAATGAAAGATAAAGCGGAAGAAACAGTTAAGAAATCCCTCATTCTCAACGAAATAACTAAAAAAGAGAACTTTAAAGTTGAAGAAGATGAAATAAAAGCTCATATCGGTAAGTTCTCAAAATATTACAACATAAACCCTGATGAACTTTTTGAAACTTATAAGAAAAACGGTAATCTTGCTATGTTTGAGAATGAAATTCTTATTGAAAAAGCTATGGATTTTATCTTTAAAAATGCAAAATCCAAAAAGGTAAACAAACTTAAAATAAAAGATTTAAATTAATCAGGAGCAGATAATGGTTTTAACTCCTAATATGGGACACGGCATCCTGCCAAGAATTGTAGAAAAAACAGCACGAGGCGAAGAAGTTTGGGATATATTCTCAAGACTTGTTAAGGATAACATTATATTCATAGGCGGAGAGATCACCGACTTTGATGCAGACGTTGTTATGGCAACTCTTCTCTACATGGAGAGTCAAGATCCAGATAAAGATATATCTCTTTATATAAACTCTCCGGGAGGATCAGTCACAGCCGGACTGGCAATATATGATACTATCAGACACATAAAACCAGATGTATCAACAATTTGTATCGGACAGGCAGCCAGTGCGGCTGCACTCATATTATCAAGCGGAGCTAAAGGTAAAAGATTTGCCCTTCCGCATTCCAGGATAATGATTCATCAACCTTGGGGTGGTGCCGGCGGACAAGCATCGGATATAATTATTCAAGCCAAAGAGATAAACAGGATAAAAAAGCAGATAAACACTATCATTGCTAATAATACCAATAAAGCTCTTGAACAAGTTGAACAGGATACACAAAGGGACTTCTTCCTCTCTCCGGAAGAGGCTCTTGCGTATGGCATAATTGATAAAATTTTAATTAGAGAAGAGAAGAAATGAGTTGGTATAAAGATATAGAAACTGAAGATATTTGTTCTTTCTGCGGCAGGAACGTCGAGGAATTTAATCTTAAATTTGTAAGAGGTTTCAACTGCAATATATGTTCAGACTGCATAAAGAAGGGCTTTGATGCCGTAAAAAGTGCAGAGTCTGGTAATACAGAGGATTTCATGTCCGGTAAATTACCAACTCCGCGTGAATTGAAAGAGTTTCTTGATGATTATGTAATTGGTCAAGATGACGCAAAAAAATATCTGAGTGTTGCTGTCTACAATCACTACAAGAGAATAAAATTCGGAAGTTCTATCGAAGATGACAAGTTTAAAGATCTTGAAATAGATAAATCTAACATTCTTCTCATAGGCCCTACAGGTTCTGGTAAAACACTTCTTGCCAAAACACTTGCAAAAAAACTTAATGTCCCTTTTGCCGTTGCCGATGCAACAACATTGACTGAAGCCGGTTATGTCGGCGATGACGTAGAAAATATTTTGTTAAAATTAATACAAGCCGCCGATATGAATATTGCCCTTGCAGAAAAAGGTATAATCTATATCGATGAAATAGATAAAATTTCCAAAAAAGGGGAAAATGTTTCAATAACAAGGGATGTTTCCGGTGAAGGTGTGCAACAGGCACTACTAAAAATAATCGAAGGAACAGAGGCTTCCGTTCCTCCGCAAGGCGGAAGAAAACATCCTAATCAGGAAATGCTCCACATAAACACCTCCAATATTCTTTTTATTTGCGGCGGAGCTTTTGTAGGACTCGATAAAATTGTTGAGTCAAGAGTCTCTGTGAGACCGCTTGGATTTGGTGCTGACATAAAAAAAGATAAAGATAAGGATCTTGTTCATATTTATAAAGACCTACATCCCGAAGATCTTGTAAAATTCGGCTTAATTCCAGAATTTATCGGGAGACTCCCAATAATAACTACCCTTAATCAGTTAACCAAAGAGGATTTAATTAAAATATTAAAGGAACCGAAAAATTCTATAATTAAGCAGTTCCAATGGTCGTTATCTCTTGAAAAGGTAGAATTCGATTTCACTGATGATGCAATATCCGCCATCGCAGAAAAATCCATTTCACAAAAGACCGGAGCCAGGGGACTTAGATCAATACTTGAAAAAATAATGGTTGATATAATGTATGATATCCCGTCTCAACAGGATATAAAGAAAATAGTAGTTGACGCCGAGGTAATAGAACAAGGTGTTCCTGTCAAAATAATAAAGAAAGGAAACTCTAAATCAGCATGAAGATATTAAAAAATTCAGGAACAACCATACCCGATAAGGATAACTCTCATCTGGCAGTTATTCCGTTACGGGATATGGTTTTATTGCCGGATTCGGCAAAGAGTTTCTACGTTGGAAGAAAAGAGTCTATAAACGCTGTAGAGAAAGCACTTAAAGATCATGATAAACAAGTTATAGTGGTAACCCAGACTAATACAAGTGATTCTGTTCCGGAGGAATCAGATATATACAAAGTAGGAGTTATCGCCGAGATAATCGAGGTTAAACCAACTCCTGATAAGAAAGTGATTAAAGTAAATGTAGTCGGTAAAGATAGAGTCAGCATAATTGATTTTACAAACGTCAATGACTATTTGTCAACAAAATATGAAATACTGCCTGATATAATAGAACATGACTCTGAAAAAATAGAACTTCTAAGATCACTGATTCTAAAAGAATTTAAAAATTTTATTGATATCACAAAATCACCACATGAAATATTAAAAAATCTTTCAATAACAACCAACAATGAATTAATTAACATTATTATTGGTTACTTGGGTATAAATGTCAATGTTCAGATAGAACTATTAACAGAAACTTCCCTTGAGAAAAGATTAACAACAACTTTTGAAATAATCCTTACAAGTATTGAGAATATTCAACTTGAAAAAAAGATAACTTTAGAAGTAAAAAAAAGAATGGAAAAATCTCAAAAAGATTTTTATCTTAATGAACAAATAAAAGAGATTCAGAAAGAACTCGGTATAAATCAAGAAGACGGAGACTTCCTGAATACTGAAGATTTTATAAAGAAAATGGAATCCATTAATATTCCGGAAACAGTAAAATCAAAACTTATAAAAGAACAAAAAAGATTCTCAAAAATGCCGCCGATGTCACAAGAAAGCGGACTTATAAGAAACTACATAGATACGTTTTTTGAACTTCCATGGAACAATAGAAGCATGGAACCAGGAGATCTAAACACAGCCAAAGATATACTTAACAAAGAACACTATTCTTTAACAAAAGTAAAGAATAGAATTCTTGAGTTCCTCGCTGTCAGAAAACTAAACCCAGAAACTAAAGGTCCGATTTTATGCTTTGTTGGTCCTCCCGGAACAGGAAAAACCTCACTTGCCAAATCAGTCGCTACAGCTATCGAACGTGAGTTTGTAAGAATATCACTTGGCGGAATTCGTGACGAAGCTGAGATACGTGGACACCGGAGAACCTATCTCGGTGCATTGCCCGGTAAAATTATACAATCCATGAAAAAAGTAAAGTCAATAAATCCTGTATTTCTCCTCGATGAAATAGATAAAATGAGTTCCGATTTTAGAGGAGATCCCGCATCTGCACTTCTTGAAGTGCTTGATCCAGAACAAAATTCTCAATTCTCAGACCACTTTCTTGAGATACCATATAATTTATCAGAAGTTATGTTCATTTGTACTGCAAACAGCATGCAGGGTATACCGTATCCTTTACTTGACAGAATGGAGATCATAAACATATCAAGTTATACTGAACAGGAAAAAATGAAGATTACTGAGAATTTTATCATTCCCAAGCAGGTAAAAGAGAATGGTATATCAGATGTAAAACTAAATATTTCCTCCAAAGCCATCATTGACATAATAAGGCACTACACAATGGAAGCCGGTGTCAGATCACTGCAGAGACAAGTCGCAACAATATGTAGAAAAATAGCCAAACAAATAGTTTTAAGCAGTACAAAACCAGAAAAATTGAATGTTACTCAGAAGAATTTACATAAATATCTTGGGAAGAAAAAATATTCAGAACCGTCAATCTATGACTTCCTCGATTATGGTGTCTGCCATGGGCTTGCATGGTCAGAATTAGGGGGTGCTATACTCCCTATAGAGATAGTTCTTTATCCCGGAAGCGGTAAGATAACTCTAACCGGTAAACTGGGTGATGTTATGAAGGAATCTGCTCAAACAGCTTTCTCATATATAAAGGCAAATGCCCATCTTTATGACATAAAATACACAGATTTTTATAAAGATTTCGATTTACATATCCATTTCCCTGAGGGGGCAACACCTAAAGATGGTCCCTCAGCCGGAATTGCAATAACAACCGGAATACTTTCCGCTCTTACAAAAACATCTGTCAGTGCATCTTTTGCAATGACCGGTGAGATAACACTAACCGGCAAAGTTCTTGCAATTGGCGGATTAAAAGAAAAAACACTTGCTGCTATCCGTCATAATAAAAAAATAATTATATTACCTGCTGATAATGATAAAGATATTTCAGAGCTACCAAAAACAGTTAAAGATAAATTAGAATTCAAATATGTAAAAAGAGCCGATGAAGTATTTAAAATTATCTTTGATAAAAGCATCTATTTGACTAAAAATCAAGGATCAGAAAATGGAGAAGTTGCCCAATAAATTAAAAATATTAATAACTTCAAAAATCGTTCCGGATGTTTATGATAGATTGAGAAATGAGCATGAGATTATTTACAAACCAGACATCAGTTATGATGAACTCAGTTGTTTTATTGGGGAATGTGATATTCTCCTTGTAGCAACTCATCCGACTATAGACAAAGAGTTATTATCAAAAGCAGTTAGATTAAG
>JBFZEO010000251.1:0-2820 GCA_041306845.1 Spirochaetota bacterium | reverse complement strand
CTTAATTTTGCCCCATATTTTCTTTGTTTTTTCAAAAAAACGCTCTAACTTCTCCCCGCCATGTTTTAAAAGTTTATCAAAGAAAGTCCTCAATATAAGTCTGAGAACCTGCGCCTTACTTTGAGGGTACTCATAGTCACCTCATTCGGTGTTTTAATTCGTCCTTTTTTGCCCTTACTTCGTCGATAAAGCCGTCATATAAACAAATTATATTCCGTTTTTTTCTTCTCGTAATGGCAAAAAAATCACTTCCTTAAAAATCCAAAGCGGGTGACTAAGAGTACCCGCAAATTAAAATCGCCCTGCAATTTATAGAGTGTGTTCTTAAATTTAAACTCCAGATAAACATCCATGTCTTCGGACTGCAGCGGTTCCGCCGGAAAATCAAGTTCAGACTCTGTAAGACTGTATTTTTCTATAAAATGATACGAAACCTCAATTATATTATTAATTATATCCGAGCAACTCACCTCCATCATTATCGAATACAAATCAATCTTCGCCTTGAGCTCCTCATCAATCTTAAAATGAAATCTTTCATATTCTGTATCGTCCATAAAATCCCCCTTAATATTATTAATTACGGGAGCGTTGATTTTCGATTACAAAAATATAAAAATTCTTTACCACATATGAGGTGAACGTTAAGAATGAAAAAATCCTTAATTTAAAATTTCCTTCCTGAACTGGACATAAATATGTGTTATATGATATTATACGGGTGTAATGGGGTTATAGCTCAGCTGGGAGAGCGTTTGGATGGCATCCAAAAGGCCAGGGGTTCGATCCCCCTTAACTCCACATTCCAACCAACAACGGCGGATATGAGATCACTTCTAAACTATTACGGACAGCAGAAAACACCGTTTTTTTTCATCATAAGTTACGACACAAAGTCTTCGTTTGTCCTGCCGTTGAGAATGGTAAATCCGGATGAAATCAAGTATGACTTTTCCGGCATAACAAATACCAAAGGTAAACAGAAAATTAAACGGGATTTCTCCTTTGATAAGAAGTTTATCGAGTATGCAAAATATAAACCGATGTTCGATAAGATAAACTGCGAATTTAAAAACGGAAACACATTCCTCTGCAACCTGACCCAGCCTACAGAACTGGAAACAGACCTAACGTTAGATGAAATCTACTATAATGCAAAGTCAAAATATAAAATATCCGTCAAAGATAAATTTACCTGCTTCTCACCGGAGACTTTTATCAAGATCAGAAACAATCGAATCTATACTTATCCGATGAAAGGTACGATAAACGCATCTTTACCGGATGCAAAAAGAAAGTTACTCAACGATCAAAAAGAGTTTGCGGAACACATAACAGTTGTTGATCTGTTGAGAAACGATATCGGGATTGTTGCCGCTAATGTAAAAGTTGACCGGTTCAGATATGTGAGCAAGGTAAAAACAGATAAAGGGACAGTTTTGCAGACATCATCAATTATAAGCGGCGATCTTGACTGCGGCTGGCAGAAAAATATCGGTGATCTGATTTATACCATGTTGCCGGCAGGATCGGTAACCGGCGCTCCGAAAACAAAGACTGTTGAGATAATCAACTCTGTCGAACAATATGAACGCGGTTTTTACACGGGAGTTGCCGGATACTTTGACGGTGAAAATGTCGATTCATGTGTGCTGATAAGATTTATCGAGAAAATCGCCGATAAAATGTACTATAAAAGCGGCGGCGGATTGACAATATATAGTGACTGCCGGAGCGAATACGAGGAACTAAAGGAGAAAGTTTATGTGCCTTTTTAGCGACGCCGTCCGGGTGGAGAACGGCAGGCTGCCCGATGTGGAATGGAATAATCTCCGTGTCAATAAAACAAGGAAGGACTTCTTCACGATAGAGGAAGAACTCGATCTTTCTGAACTGATTAAAATACCCGAGGAAAATAAAAAAGGTCTTTATAAATGCAGGATTGTTTACGATACGGAGATCCGCAGCGTCACATTCACGGAATATAAGCGCAAAGTTATAAAAAGTCTTAGGGCAGTCTACGATGACTCGATCGACTACAGTTATAAATTTGCAGATCGTTCCCGCATTGATGAACTTTTTGAGCTTCGTGGAGAATGTGATGACATTCTCATCATAAAAAACGGTCTTGTGACCGATACCTCGTCTGCGAACGTTGTTTTTGTTCGGAATGGAAAACTTTTTTTACCGGAGAGTTGCCTTTTACCCGGAACAAGGATAGCGGCGCTTGTCGCATCGGGCGAGGCTGCGGTTGTGAGAATAGGGATTGAGGACATAAACCGGTATGACGGCGTTTTTATAATCAACGCTATGAATAACTTATCTGAGTGCAGTTTCGTACCTGTTGATAAGATCAGAGTCTGACCTTATAATACACTTTACATTCTTTAAAAATCTTGCAAGAATCGGAATAATTTATTATTATTTTTTAATTATAAAACTGAGGAGTAAATATGAACATTGCAATAGTATATGCGACGTATCACGGCGCGACAGGAGTTATAGCCGACATGATAAAAGATGGGTTAACTGAACATCAGGTGGATATTTATAATCTTAATAAAGACAAAAGAGTTGACTTGTCAAAATACGATGCGGTAATTCTTGGTACACCGATGAGACTTTTTAATATACATCGTTTACTTCACTCATTTATCAATAAAAATCTCTCGAGTCTGATGAATAAGAAATTGTTTCTATATATTTCAGCGATCATGCCGGATTCGGAAGAAAAGGCTCTGTTGAAAATACCGGCAGAGTTAAAAGAGAAATTTATCTATTCTCAAATAGCCGGTGCTATTTTTGAAAAAAAACAAACAA
>JBFZEO010000250.1:0-3055 GCA_041306845.1 Spirochaetota bacterium | reverse complement strand
AGCCTATCATGCAAATATTTCTGACATAAGTTCTATAGGCTGTTCAATATCGGTTAAAGAAGACATCTATCTAAGAGAATCGTCAATAATAGAAGAGATGAACATAACACTACTTGGGGTTCCTCTACATACATCCGGAAAAATAATCATTTCCCGTACAATTGGAGATTCCAAAATATACGTTGTACAGTTTGATAAAAACATGGAGAATAAAGACAAAGATAAAATTCACAATTATATAATGAAATCAAAACAGGAAGAAATCGATAAAGAATTGGTATCGATTTAACACCCAACAAGATTAATATGATTACAAAAGCTCTCAATCTTAAAAAAACATAAAAGTACCATTTTATTCAATTTTATAAAACAGATTCAAAATTTCTGTCAAAGTATTGTATTTTCACAAAGAACGGTATTGTTAAATAATGTTATAAATGATAAATAATCCGCAGAGCCTCTACATTATAAATTTAATCCAATGTTTGTGCCCGGTGCGGATATCCAATACATCTTTCTTTGGGGAATAAAATTATGGCATCTATAGAAAAGACTATTGCTCGAAAAATAGGGAAAGCTATATTCGACTACAAAATGATAAAAGAGGGAGACAAAATCCTAATCGCAGTCTCCGGTGGGAAAGATTCGATCACGATGCTGAATGATCTTGCTGAGCGCCAGAAGAATTTCCCATTCAAATACGAAATAGTCGCCGTACACATATCTGCTGATTTCAGCACAAGTCCGACAAAAGAACACATCGAAGGAATTTTAGAAAACTCCGGTATACCATACCATATTTTCCCGGTTCAGGTTGCGGGACGGCTTAAACCCGGCAGGAAAATGAACTGTTACTGGTGCTCGACACAACGCCGTCTCGAACTTATGAAATTCGCAGAAACCATAGGATGCAATAAAATTGCACTCGGTCACCATCTCGACGACATAGCTGAGACACTTCTAATGAACATGATGTACAAAGGGGTTATCGGCGGGATGCTCCCCGTTATGCCGTACAAGAAATTTAAATGCACAATTATCCGCCCCCTCGCCTACCTTAGAGAGGATGAAATAATCGCCTATGTACAAAATCTCGGGCTGACAGGATCTGTATGCACATGTGCTCTCGGAACTAAGTCCAAAAGACGCGAAGTCCGGGAAATGATAAGAAAATTATCCGCAACTAATCCAAACATTCAGGAAAATCTCCTAAAATCAATGCACAATGTTGATATGGAATATTTACTCGGATTTAAAACAGAACACACATTACAGGTTAATGAATAAATAACCGTCCCTTAATATTTTTTTGCAGCAAACTCAGGAACATCATCTTATCACACACTTCTCGATAAAACCTGTTCCAGTTCACTAAACATTGTGTCCCGCAGTTCCTCATCGGTTTTGAGATTGCAGTTCATGGATTGTATGTCAATATAACCAGTATTAAACTTAGGTTTAACATTATTGTCAAACTTACAATTCTCAACTGCCGACAAAATCTTATCTTTTATGAGAACAGCTCCGTCGTTAGAAGTCATCGACAATATAATGATAAACTCGCCGCCTACCCACCTGCCGACACAATCATATTTACGTATATTATCTTTTATAACTCTCGATACTTTTTTTAGGATATCATCACCGACTTTCTGCCCGAATTTATCATTTATAAATTTCAGATTATCGATATCGATCAGCATCACTGCAAACGTTTCAGCAAAAAGTTTATAACGTTCAATCATTCTAAGAATTTTTTCACTTATATAGTGCCTTGAGTAGATATCTGTAAGGTGGTCAATTTTTGATATGTACTCAAGCTGGTTGGTTGTCCTGCTAAGTTCATTTCTTTTTTTGTTTATCTCTATACTCATGTCTTTTATTTGAATGTTAAGCTCTGAGTTATAATCAATTATTTTGCGTTTTTCATTATCAGCAGCATTTATCTTGAAGGTGTAATATAACTCTCCCTCGGATTTTTCATGTCTGTATCTGTTGGCAACGATAGAAAGAATTATCATATAAAAACAGGAAGCAACAAACAGCACTGAGGTTATACCGTAAATAAGCCAGAACTTACCACTCCAAAGCGACAAAACGAAATAATTTAAGAAAAGGATTAAAATTGACATACTTAGAAAAAGCAAAATTCTCTTTACGTTAGTTGTAATCTTCTTTTTCAGGAGTTGTGAAGAATAGTTATTTCTCCAAAAATATTTGTATGTAGACTCTTTAGTATTATAATTAACATTTACCTCAAGATTATAAACCTCAGTTCCCATAGATTCCAGACACTTCCTGCTTATATTAGCGGACATCAAATCAATATTCTCAAGACAACTGATCCATGAATCGCCAAAACTCTCATTCAAATCATAATTTGATACTCTCTTAACCTCAAAAACATTATCCTTACTGGAAACAACAGCGAATTTTGAGAACAAAGTGTACATATTTGCGAAGTCTGAGTACTTCTTTATCCCTTCGTTTACCGTATACAGCGAAAGGAGAGTTTTTGCTTTATCAGTAATCTGACAATTTTCACAGATAATGTAATTGTTATTGGTAACAACCTTGGCTAACTCCCCGATCAGTTGAAACAAATGATAATTAAAAACGCCTTCATCTTTAAGGTAATATCTCAGGTCAAATATATTCTCTTTTTCATCAATTTTTGGAGAAGCTATCATCTGCAGTAACCGTAAAAGTCTTATAGACTTTAAATTAAAATAGTATAGAAATTTTTCCTGTAATCTCATAGTCTCTTCATAATTAACATCGCTGGTTTTTGATCTGCAACTAAGCAGCTCTCTCATCCTCATAATCAGGATATTTGAAGTATTTTTAAGATCTTGTGTCGGTAGAATGTATGAGTTGTCCTTAAGATTGTTTATATCCTCAAGAATTATAGAGGAAATAATAGGCGATATCGTCCTAAAACCATCATTCTTCGGAGCATCTATAAGATAATTATAGTCATCCGAAAAAAAACTCACTAATTCGTATATTTTTGTTGATGGTACAGGATGAAGTTTTGATATATCAGCCTTGTAAA
>JBFZEO010000248.1:0-8132 GCA_041306845.1 Spirochaetota bacterium | reverse complement strand
AATATCCCTCTTTTTTACATTCGGGATCACGAAATATTTCTTTAAAT
Source organism: Spirochaetota bacterium (assembly GCA_041306845.1). Lineage (GTDB taxonomy): Bacteria > Spirochaetota > GWE2-31-10 > GWE2-31-10 > GWE2-31-10 > JBFZEO01. Next base: position 8,085 of record JBFZEO010000248.1, on the reverse strand, counting down.
ACGAAACAAGGCTTTCACGCCCGTTTACATTAAACTGTTTCATATTTGCGGTCATCTTGATAAACACGTTTATTATTAACATAAAAATACCGACAGTCTTCAAGGCGGAGTCGATACTTAACTCTTTTAAGGATTTTTTAATCCCTCCAGCTGAACTAATCAACAACTATGCACTAACGATAAAAAGCACGATCTCAGGAACAGGTTTTTTACTTCCTCCAGCGATACTAATTCTATTTGTCATTACCTTCATCATCGCTTACTACCTCTATAAACTTTTTTTCATTATTGAAAAAAAGATCGATCTTAAACTTGTTAAAAAAAGAGTTTCAAATAATTCATCGCTTATTTTTGGAGATTCATTATCGCTTTATCCGCTGATTTTTTTTGTTGCGGTGAATGGATTTGTTGTCATCTTACTATCGCTTGAACTCCCTGTTATCGCAAAGATCATCTATACACTTTTTAAAACACTTGAAGTGGAATCTATATTTAAAATTACGCTCCTGTCCGAAACAAACATAAAACTGTTTTTTAACATAATTTTATATGCTGTAATCATAGCAGCTCTATACAAGTCACTAAAAAAACTCGTATATCAGCTTTTCAGCCACATGATGCTTTTTAATGATGAGATAATAATAATCGAAAACAATCTATTCATCCACTCCGAAACCCGCATTCCCCTAAACAGAATAAATTCGATTAAATTTACACAAAACATAGTAGAAAAGCTCCTCGACATAGGCAGCATCGTAATCGAAACGTCAGATAAAGGCAACTCGATAACTATCAGAGGGATATCCGGGATAAAAAATAAAAACAAACTTATAATGGAAAAAATAAAAGTTGGTATACAGCAAATTTAAGAGTTATCAGCTGACATTAGCAATACTAACTTCGCTGGTAATATCGGTATTCTACTTTTCGTTTAACTACAACTACCTTTCAAGCTGGATCGACGAAAAGGGAGACGTGAGAACTTACGATCACTACGTCAAACTCGGGATTCCCCAGTTTCTATTCAATCCGCACCACATAGGATTTGACTGGGTAGGTCAGCAGTTTTACAACCACTTGAAAGATAAAGGATACACAGGCACTTCGATGAAAGTCCTTCAGCTCCGTAACCTTATCGTCAGTGCAATCGGATTGGGAATTCTGTTTTTTTTATTTTACAACATATCAAAGAAATTTCTACTCTCTTTTTTGCTGATAGGAGCGATAGCTTTCTCATGCGCATTCTGGATCTACTCTCAGATAAATGACACACCGATTATCCACTCGATACTCGTTTTTTTACTGTTTATGGCAGCGCTATATTTCCCGCAGTGTAAAAGAAGATTTATATATGCATCGTTTCTTGGATTACTTCACGCCGTAACTATTTTCTTTCACCAGTCTGATCTTTTGATGGGAATAGTAGTCGCAGCAGTGATGCTTACCGGTGATTATTTTATAATGAAATTTGATAAAAATTCAAACGAAAAACCCTCATTCACAAAATCAATAACCTCCAATATAAAATATATCATCACATACGGAGTGGTGTTTGCTGTAATTGTAGTAACAGCTTACTACTATGTCGGGATAGTCCTCATAGGACTGACTCTCGATATCAACAAGGCACAATCATTCAACCAGATAGAGAAATCAACCTACTTTTTTAACTGGCTTGTTTTGTATACAAAAATCGACTACTGGGGCAAGGGATTTGAAGAAAAGAACCTCCTGCAGAAAATCGTTGCCGGTATTTCAACCTATTTTTATCAGCCCGCTCAGTTCAATGGAGCCCGGCTCGACATAAATTTTAAAACCTTTTTTAATCCTGCAAATATACTTCCCAACATGATAATAACCTACATTTTTTCGACACTCATAATAACCATAGTTTTTATAAAAAAACTCATAAAAAGATACGGCTATATGATGATCGCAATCCTGCTCTACATGATTATATATTCTGTATTTACATGCTGGTGGGAGGCGGATTACCGGGAGTTCTGGGTTGCTCCGATGTTTTCTTTCTGGATACTCTCTCTCATTATCATTTCGTTCATTATAGATGAATGTAAACTATTCAAAGCTATTACAGCTTGTTTTTGCTATACTTTCATGTTTATAATAGCATTTCTGCTATTTTACTTCAATTTCACAACTTTTATTTACCCTAACTCTTCAACTGATTTAAAGAAAATTGACATTGTAAAAAAAATAAAAAATAATTAATTTATTGATTGATTAAATACTTTTATTTTCGTATAAGTAGTTAATTATGAAGCCCTTAAGGAGTGTGGATGCAGTGAATGGAGGACATCTTAAGATCGAGAATGTTAATAAAAATTTTGGAACTTTTAAAGTTCTTGATAATATTAACTTAGAGATTAAACCCGGTGAATTTTTTTCACTGTTGGGTCCGTCCGGATGCGGCAAAACGACACTTTTGAGGATAATTGCAGGATTTGAGGCTCCGTCTGTCGGAGGATTATTCCTTGACAATAACGATATAACATATCTCCTATCTAACAAAAGGCATGTAAACACGGTTTTTCAAAGTTACGCACTGTTCCCTCACCTTTCGGTTTTTGAGAATGTTGCATTCCCCCTACGCTTAAAAAAAGAAAAAGAATCTGTTATAAAAGAAAAAGTCGGTAAATATCTCGACCTCGTGCAGTTGAACGCACATGTGAAGAAATATCCTGCGCAGCTGTCCGGAGGACAGAAACAGAGAGTAGCGATCGCAAGAGCCCTGATAAATGAACCATCTATCCTCCTTCTCGATGAACCACTCTCGGCTCTTGATGCGAAACTCAGGCATAAACTGCTTATCGAACTGGACTCTATCCATGACAAAACCGGTATAACATTCATCTTTGTAACTCACGACCAGCAGGAAGCACTAAGCGTATCAGACAGAATAGCCGTAATGAAGGACGTAGTGGTTTTACAGGTAGGTTCACCGTCTGAGATATACGAAACACCGGCTGATATGTTTGTTGCAAATTTCATTGGTGAAACCAATGTATTTGTCGGAACGGTAAAAGAGGTTCTCGGTGACCAGGCTATACTTACAGTAGACGGCATAGGTGAGATAAAAATATGCACCGAAAAAGATATAAAAAAGGACGACCGTCTGAAATGTACAATAAGACCGGAAAAGATAAGGATAACAAGCTCTCTGCCCGACACAAAATCGGAAGAGATCAACGTATTAAACGGCAAAGTTGACGAATTGATATATACAGGTTTTCAGAGCAGATACTATGTGAAAATAAATAATTTTATTTTCAAGATTTTCAAACAGCACGTCAAATACTTTATGGACGAAACTCCTATAAAGTGGAAAGATGATGTTTATGTATGGTGGTACGTGGATGATGAGTTTATAGTGGAGGTAAACTGATTATAAATGAAAAAAAATTACGGTCAGATATATACAGCTCCTTTACTCATCTGGATAACAGTCTTTTTTGTCGTACCGATTGCGATTATCCTGATGTTCAGCTTTCTCAAAAAAGATGTACACGGCGGCGTTGAATTAAAATTCTCCATAGCAGCATATAAAGCTCTTTTTAATCCTTATATAATCAAAGTTGCATTTTCTACCATCTTTATTTCTATCATGGCTACGCTTATAATAGTCTTTCTCGCTCTTCCCACAGCATACTACATGGCTCGAAGCAAATTTAAAGATTTTCTGATGTTGCTGATAATTATACCTTTCTGGACAAATTTCCTCATAAGAATTTATGCGTGGATAGCAATCCTCGGCAATAATGGAATCCTAAACAACATTCTCCTTAAACTCGGACTAACAGATCACAATATACAGTTTTTATACAACCAGTGGACTGTCATAATTGTAATGGCATACACTTATCTCCCATTTGCGATTTTACCCCTATTTTCTACCATAGAAAAGTTTGACTTCTCACTCCTTGAGGCAGCACGGGACCTCGGAGCAACAAAAACCAAAGCAATCTTAAAAATCCTCCTACCAAACGTGATGCCGGGCATAACAACTGCTGTACTTTTTACATTTATACCGGTTATAGGTAACTACGCTGTACCCCAGCTTGTCGGCGGGAGCGATTCGATAATGATCGGGAACATTATTACCCACGAGATAATGAAAACAAGAAACTGGCCGCTTGCCTCATCAATAAGTCTTGTGCTTACAGTTTTGAGTACCATAGGCGTTATGCTCTTTATGTATATGACGAGAAGTAAAACCGACAATCTCCGCAAAGTTAGGGAGGATGCCGTATGAGAAAGCACAACCCCAAAGCATTCAAAAGAAACACAGTCAGCCTCTATTTTTTCATAGTAACTATGGTGATATTTTATCTGCCGCTTATTATACTCATAGTTTTATCATTCAACGCAACCAAAGGGATCTCATGGGACGGATTTTCACTGCGATGGTATAATGAACTCTTTTTTAAATCATCCAAACTCTGGACGGCCTTCGGCAACACAATGCTCATTGCCCTGCTTGCCGCAACAATATCAACTGTTATAGGCACTCTCGGCGGGATAGGACTTTACTGGTTTAAGTTCAGAATGAAGAAATACATTGAGATTGCCTCATATCTCCCTTTGATATTACCAGAGATAATAATCGGGATCTCGCTTCTGATATTTTTTTCCGGCATCAAATTTAAGCTTGGATTAATTACAATTTTAATAGCGCACATAACATTCTGCCTGCCGTACGTACTTTTTATCGTTATGGCACGACTCGCCGAGTTTGATTACTCGATTATCGAAGCTGCCCATGACTTAGGTGCCAGAGAGCGTGATACACTTCTCAAGATAATAATTCCGGTTGCTTTGCCAGGCGTTGCATCGGGATTCCTGATGGCTTTCACGCTCTCGCTTGATGATTTTCTTATAACGTTTTTTGTGTCCGGCAAAGGTTCCTCAACCCTGCCGCTTGAGATATACAACATGATTAGATTCGGAGTCTCTCCTGTTGTGAATGCACTCTCTGTTATCTTGATCGTAGGCAGTCTCGCGTTAGGTTTATTGTCCAAAAAATTCTATAAATACATGTTTTCATAGTTTTTCTGCAGAATGTTATTATCCCTCAAAATCAGGAGTTAACTGTTGACACATTTTGATAAACAAGCCGCAGAATGGGATAAAAACAAGATACACTTTGAACGGTGCTCCGCCGCTTACAATGAGATAAAAACATTTATAGATCCTAACCAAAGATATGACATCTTGGAATACGGATGCGGAACAGCAATACTCTCATTCATGCTGGAACCGCATTCCAACAAATGCTGCCTGATAGACAGCTCTCCGAAAATGCTCGAAGCTGCCGAAGAAAAAATAAAGACTCTCAACCTTAACAACTACTTTACCGGAAATGACGAACTGCTAAAACAGATCAAGACCGACATCATAATTTTTAATATGTCCCTTCACCACATATCAAACTATAAAAAAACATTGTCAGAAATGATGACAAACAACCTAAAACCGGGCGGTATTTTCATAATAATTGACCTGTTTGAAGAGGACGGTTCATTCCACACCGGACAAGAGGGATTTGAAGGTCATAACGGATTTGATTTGACAGAACTTGAAAACTTTTTTATTGTGAATAGATATTCAATGCTCCATAATAAACACTTTTTTACTATAAATAAAAAAAACAAAGATTTTCCATTATTTATACTTGCCGCTAAAAAATAAATCACTATTTATCATCTTTTTTATTAAGTATTTTATTTATATGTCGAAATTTATCGTAGGTATAGTCTAAAGTCTGCCCTATCGGCTCTCTTGCACTTTAGAAAATACCCAAACTAATTAATTTGGAGACCAAGGATGGTGCCAGAAAACTCATTGCCAGCCGAAGTTACTTCGGTACTCGATACTTTCCAGAATGTTATCGATAAATTTGTTCAAATATCACTGGATAAACAAACTATGATACTTGAAAGCAGATGGGATAGGTTAAATCAGCTGACAGATACCCAGAATGAATTAAAATCGCACCTTGACAATACGGAAGGCAACCTCTTAAAACTACTCTCATACATAGAAAAATCTAATTTGGCAAAAGATGAGAGAATAATCAATAAAAAGAAAAGAATAAGAACTGCTATAGAAGAATACAAAGAAAATGAAAAGATAAACATCAAAATGCTCGACGATTATATGTATGCAACAAAACTAAAGATTGAAACAATTTACTCTAAAAATACGAAAAAGAACGAAACCTATTCTAAAGAACTCAGAAAAAACTGCGATCTTTTTAACAGGGATCCGCTAATATTTGACAAACTGATCTAAGGGGGAAAAAATGATATCCACATTCCACGGTATAGAGATGGGAAAACGTTCCCTGGTTACGCATACTCAGGCGATGAACACAACCGGACACAATCTGAATAATCTCAACACAGAGGGTTACTCGAGACAGGTTGTAAAAATGGTTGAATTTGAACCGCTTTATGTGCCTGGCCTTAATAGAGAGGAGACTGCGGGAATGATCGGTGAGGGTGTCATAACAGCCAGCATAGAACGTGTCAGGGATGAACTTCTTGACAACAGAATAATTTTTGAGGGTAGAAACCTCGGTTATCACGAGATGAGAAACAAATACATGCACCAACTCGAAATGGTTTATGCGGAACCAAGTGTTTACAACGATCCGTCAATGAGAAACACTCTCAGAACCTCTTTTGACGAGTTCATGGGTGCCTGGTCTAACCTCGCGAATCAGCCGGAGGAAAAAGCAGCGAGAACTGTCGTTATTGAAAAAGCTAACATACTCACAAACAGTACAAATCATCATTTTAATCAGATAACAGATATCAGAAATAATGTTGATATGGAGATAAAGGATAAGGTCAGAGAGTTTAATGAGACTATCGCAAAAATAGCACATTTGAATGAGAGAATAGCGAAGAGTGAAGCTATAAAAGACAGTCCTAACGATCTCTACGATCAGAGAGACCTCCTAATCGACAGAATATCAAAGATGGCAGACGTAAACATTTCCCGTGAGGATAAAGACGAGTTAATCCTCTATGTCGGAGCGAAAATGATAGTTCAGGGTAATAAATTTGAACCGATAGAGTTAAGGCCTATGTCTGATAACGAGGGATACGTTGATCTTTATTGGAGAGACGGGGAGAAAATCGCACTTCGCGGCGGTGAATTGGCCGGGCTTGTCGATATGAGAGATGTAGATCTCAAAACAGAACAAAAGAAAATCAACTCTTTCGCAGTAAACATAACAGATCTTGTAAACGAGATACATAAGGACGGATTTGCCGCTAACGGAACCACAGGCAACAGATTTTTTGTCGAACACCCATTCACAACAGACCCGACAGGTAACTTTGATGCAAACAGAGACGGCGTTGATGAGTCAACTTACCTTTTTAAGATTTCGGGTAAGAATGAACTTGACCTCAAAGACAAGATAGGTATCCGCGGAACAATGAACATAAACGGAACCAGCATCGATTACTACGAGACTGAAACTTTAAACGATGTTATAAAAAAGATAAATATGTCCGACGCAAAAGTTAACGCATTCCTCAACCCGCAAGGCAAATTAACGATAAAGGCCGATTACGATAAAACAAACACTAATCCAGACTTCGTTTTGCGGCACATAGAGGACAACGGTTTATTCCTCACCGGATACGCCGGAATTCTCGCCAACGGAGGAGCTGCCGAAGCTTTTGACTTTAGAACAGTAAACGAGACGGCAAACAAACTCGTACAAGGAACTGCCTGGTCTATCGCTCCTCTGACAAACCCGGCAGCATATATGAAAGTAGAAGCAAAAATTCTTGCCGATAACGCATACATTGCTACTGCCGGCGGAATAGACACAAACGGAGACGGCATAAAAGATCTCTCCAACGGGATCGGAGACTCTTCAACTGCCCACAAAATAGGCAGTATAAAAGAGAACCGAGTAATGGTCGGGATGTCACTTACATTCTCAGAATACTTTGAAGATATAATCTCAAGTGTCGGAGCAAGAGCAAATGAATCCGAAAAGGGGTTTAAAGCACAGGAATTAATAATGGCAAATCTGGAAAATGTAAG
>JBFZEO010000243.1:0-3022 GCA_041306845.1 Spirochaetota bacterium | reverse complement strand
GACTCTTATGAGTAAGATTCTTGATCGTAATATAGGAATCGAGATGTGTCCAGCAAGCAATTTTCAGATTGTGGGATTTCGGGATAATTATTACCCGGATACTAAAAATTATAAAGTGTATCCATTGAAGGAATACCTTGATCGCGGTCTTCGTGTGAGCGTGAATACGGATAATCCGGGAATTTCACGGACAGATGCCACTAATGAACTTCATAAAGCTGCCCGTATGACTCCTGGAGGATTATCATTATGGGAAATATTAAAACTGATTAAAAACGGTTATAAGACTGCATTTGTTGGTTTTGAAAATCGCCGGGATTTAATCAAAGATGCTGAGAAAAAAATTGAAGAATGGATTAAGGATGAGATTTTATGAAAGATGAAAAGGTACTTTGTGTTAACCGATTAGAACTTGAACGTAAAGTCGATATCTATATGGAAAAAATAAAAGTCAATGAGGATGAACTTCGTAATCTATTTTCCGGATTATCAGGCTCATACATTGATCGGCGTATCGCAGAGTATGACGAATCGCATAAGCAGCTAATTGCATATTGCATAGTTATTAATGAAAAAAATGAACTGCTTACCTATAAGCGGAAGGGTTCAGAAGCAAGGCTTTACGGACTTCTGTCTGTCGGGATCGGCGGACATATTAATGACAGCGATGCAGGAGAAACATTATTTGATACTATATGCCGCGGTACGATACGCGAACTTGAAGAGGAACTTCCGGGAATAACAAATTACCGGATAAAACCATACGGACTTATCAATGAAGAGTTTTCCGCTGTTGGACATGTGCATACCGGCGTGGTGTTTCGTGTTGATGTGGACAGCAGGTATATCACCGGATATGATGATGAGATTGCGGATTGTAAATGGTACTCAATGTCAGATGTCGATAGCTCCCTGTTTGAATTATGGTCAAAATTAACGATAGAAATGGTTTTGTCTCCTAAGAGAGCGATGTTTCTTATTTTTTCACACAAACTTACTGAAGATCAGATTAATGATGCAACGAACCGATTTGGAATAACTGATTTTGTCTATTTACCCGAACATTTACAAAAAATATGGTCAGGCTTGCGTCCAAGTGGGGCACTTGACATAGCGTCAATTGAGCAAATTGTTAATTGGCTTAGTGAGTCAGCATCGCCAGATGATATTGTACTGATTCAAGGTGATTTTGGAGCGGTTCATTATCTTGTCGGCAAAGCGGAGAAAATGAAACTCGTCCCGGTCTACTCGACTACCGAACGCAATTCTACAGAGCGGATCGGGGAAGACGGTAAAGTGGAAAAGATACATTTTTTTAAACATGTAGGGTTTAGGAAGTATTTATAATTAATAGTTAATAAATAATAATTAATAATTTTGGAGGATGAGAATGGAAAGAATTGCTGTTTTACTGGTTAGTGATCAAGTTGTTCCCAATGTATTGTTTGTAAAACATTTATGGAATCAAGGGATATACATTGATAGGATTTTATTTATCAGCACAAAAATGATGGAAGAGAATGAAATTTCAAAAAATACACGGGATGTTTTAGGTGAGAATGTAAAGTCTGATGTTCTTATCGTTAATCAGGATAATTTTGAAGATATTACAAACGTACTAAATAAATTAACTGTATCAAAAGATAATGAATATTATATTAATCTGACATGTGGAACAAAATTGATGATGTTATCTGCCTTTATGAAATTCTCTCCGTTAAGTAATGCTAAATTGTACTATATGCCCATAAGAACCAATGATCTTGAAGAAATATCTGAAAAATCATCAAATAACAAAAAGTGTGAACTGAAGGTAAAAATTAATCTTCATGACTATCTACGGTCTTATGGATATAATTTTCCTAAGGATAAAATGAATATTTTATATTCTGATGATATTTCTGTGCATAAAAAAATATTAACCAGCTTTCTAAATTATACAAGAAACAGTGGAATGGAAATTATTGGGAAAAAGTTGCGTGATTTGAGGGATGAAGATAGAAAAAAATATCCAGAGATGTTTACTTCAGAACAACTCGATTTTATAAATTCAAAAGGGTTTTCATGTGATAGTACATTTGCACCGACAAAAGAATTTATTTTGTTTATTACCGGTGGTTGGCTTGAGGAGTTTGCTTATCTTTTATTTAAGGAAAAGTTGGAGTTATCAGATGAGTTTATTGGTATAAATTTACAAGCTAAAAAGAAAAATTTTAACAATGAATTTGATGTGATGTTTGTAAAAAATAATACTCTTTATTATGTAGAATGCAAAACCGGATTGAAAGATAAGGTCGGAGATGAAGAAAGAAGTATAATCGGGGAAACTATTTCAAAAATTAAATCACTAAAAGATAACTTTGGATTGAATGTTAAGCCGTGTTTATTTACAACTGATGGTAGTATGAGGGATAAGCAAAATGTAATAAGACCGGGAATCAAAGACAGAGCTGATGACTATAGAATAAAAATCATAGATAAATTTATATTATCAGATGAAAAATTGCTTGAGCAAGAACTCAATGATTATCTCAAATAAGGACACTCCATGATACCATATATACGACTTCATTTACATGTGGAATTTATTGACCGAATATCCCCGTATTTCTTGGAGGCATTGATCCGCGGAGCTGTAGGTTACAAACTGCGGGAGCTTATATGTATCAATAAAAAACAAAAAAACTGTCATGATTGTCTTATAAAAAAAACTTGTGCATTTGCGATTGTTTATGCCTCTGAGCCGGATTCTGCCGATCGTGTTATTGACACAAGCTCACTCCCTCCTCCGCTTAATTTCTTCATCTATAAAAAGGGTATCGGTTCACATGAGTTTATTGAGATGACTTTGTTTAAACCGATGTTTCCATATATCCAGCATATATTATTTGCACTTATTGAGCTTGGTAAAGAGGGGATAGGGAGGGAGCGTGTACAGTATCAGATCCTGAAGATCACTGATCCTTCAACAGATAAGGTAATCTTTAACGGTACATCACTTGATAATCCGCAAGTTTGTAGT
>JBFZEO010000242.1:0-4298 GCA_041306845.1 Spirochaetota bacterium | reverse complement strand
ATTAGAGATGCCCTTTAGAAACATTTCCCATTTACAAGAGATTTGAAGCCAGTTCGGCGAGCTGAGATCTCTCCCCTTTTTCAAGCGTTATGTGTGCAAAAACTTTTTGCCCTGTAAATTTATCTATGAGATACGACAATCCGTTAGACTTGGCATCAAGATATGGCGTATCGATCTGGTACGGATCACCGGTAAATATAATCTTAGTATGTTCGCCTACACGGGTAATTATCGTCTTGATCTCGTGCGGTGTGAGGTTCTGTGCCTCATCGACAATGAAAAATATCTTATCAAGTGTCCGCCCTCTGATGTAGGCAAGCGGTTCTATCACTAACTTTTCCGACTCCACCAGCTCAGTTATCTTCTGCGCCTCCTTGTCGGCCTCATTATACTGATTTTTAATCACTTTTAGGTTGTCCCACAACGGCTGCATATAAGGATTGATCTTTGACTTTATATCGCCCGGGAGGAATCCTATATCCTTGTTACTCAACGGGATTATCGGTCTGGCAAGGTAAATTTGTTTGAACGAACTCCGCACCTCAAGGGCACACGCCAATGCAAGGAGTGTTTTCCCCGTCCCCGCCTTGCCGGACATCGTGACTATCGACACGTTGCTGTCAAACAGTGCGTCCATCGCAAATATCTGCTCCGCGTTCCTCGGTTTTATCCCGTAGGCAGTCCTTTTCTCTATTCTCTTTATCTTGTTGATGAATGGATCAAACCGGATCAATACAGAGTTCTGCTGTGACTTCAGAACGAGATACTCGTTCGGATGAAGTTTTAACTTCTTAAAGAATTCATTCGAGTCTGGTTCTACCATCCCATCCTCTTTGTATAACCCGTCAATAATCGCCGGATCAACATCCTCAATAGTTTTTTTACCCTTGTAAAGATCCTCAACATTTTCAACAGTCCCCGATGTATAATCTTCCGATTTTATACCGAGAGCTTTAGCCTTCATCCTGAGGTTAATATCTTTAGTTATAAGGACAACTCCCGGGACTTTATCAGTGAAGTGAAGTTTGTATGCGAGTGCGAGTATCCTGTGATCGACAGTGTCGGCAACAAACAAGTCTTTTACAACGCCGATACTATTCTCACCACACGCCATTATTTTTAGAATGCCATGCGTCTCCCCGATCTTTGCACCTTTCATAAAATCAGCATCGCTGTAAAGATCATCAACAATTCGTGTAAAATTCCTTGCGTGATAATTTTTTAACTCATCACCTTTCTTGAATTTGTCAACCTCTTCAAGAACGACCATCGGCACAACAACATTGTTATCTTTAAAGTTATAAATGCACCCGGAGTCATGCAGGATCACATTGGTATCAAGAACAAAAGTTTTAATAGCCATCAAACGCCCCCTTTAATATTTAGATAATCCCCAAGAGATAAAAAAGGCACCCCTGTAGTTATCTTGCCATGGATAATTTTTATTGCCCGTGAAATAATCTTAGTCGATATCTGAGTCAAATCCTCCCCATTCCCAAGAGCTATGCGCCCGCCGGCGTTACGCTGATGACCTCCGGCACTCCCCATCCGTCCCACTATCCGCCTCAAGATAATACCGGCATCACTCTTCCTTTTTTGTGATCTGAATGAGATCAATATCGCTCCATTGTAGATACCCATAACAAGGACAAAATTGAGTTTGTCAAATCTCACAAGAAAATCAGCAAACTCCGATATATAATCCGGATTTTCTATCTCCCCGAGACTCGAGATTAGTAAATCCTCATAGATTACACTATTGCCAAGACCTTTATCGATATGCCGGTAGTAGTCGAATGGGAGTTTCGGGTTCTCTATGTTAAATAATTTTGTCCGATTGATGAGGAGCGATAACTTCTCAAGAAACAGATAGTCAACCTTGAAACCGCGCCGCCCCTCGCCGACCACATCGGTCTGGATCCCATAGTACATCGCTGTCGCAACATCTTTAATCGGTTTGACCTTAAACGCCTTAAAATAATCAAAAATAATCGTGCATGTAGATCCGTAATCGAGTCTTATATCAACCCAGCCGTTCCCATTCTCCTTAACATGAACCGGATGATGATCTATAATCACGTAAGGCTTTATGTTGTCGGGTATTGGATTGTTGCCAGTATGCGGTTGTGTGTCGAGAAGTATGACGGGAAGTTCCGGGAACTTGTCCCCATTCTCAATGCGCCTGAGCGGAATGTCAAGTACCTCGAGCATCGTTCTATTCTCCGCCCGCCCGATGACACCCTGGAAATATATTTCAGATTTGATATCAAACTTTTTCTGAAGGAGGTATTTTAACGCGAAAGCACTCCCGAGAGCATCGGGATCGGGATTGTAGTGCGGCAGGATTGCGTACTCTTTGTGAATGGTGATCTTCTGTTCAAAATCTTTATAAAACTCTGCTGGATTCATCTGATTATTATATCCATTATTTTCACTTAGTAAAGTAAAAAATTATTTAGCCTCCATAAAAATCTCAAGAAATTTTGCCATTGTTACGATAAATACCTTATGAAAAACAAAATAATCATTTTACTTATATTCATTTGCGCCTCTGTATACAGCTTTAATGTAGAACTTCTCTATAAAAAGAAGTATTACAACCTCGTACCGCTCGGCAAGACGGAGTATCAGGTGTCATCATATAATGTTCTCGTCAAGATAGATCAGGGGCAGACTCACCGTGTTTTGTTTAATAGCCTGGAGTTGTCGAGACTCTCGTCTCTTATGTATGTCGGCGATAAATATGACTTTAACGGAGTCGAACTCTCAATTGCTGATACCGGTATTTACCGGGCAAAAGACCTTGAGAGCGGATACGGCATATCGTTTAAAGTCGGAAAATATGATGATATTATTTTGTTATCCGCTCTCAACTTTTATAATCAGAAGTCCGGTCTTTATAAGGAATACGATGAAGTTGACCTCATGGCAAGTGCGATAGCAGTAAAATCACTATTAAAAACCATAACCGGTAAGGTTGTACCGCAAAGTGACCTGCCGATGACAATCAATAAGGATCAATTTGACTCTTTTATAATTAATGTTGATAACGAAAGGAAGAGATTATTTCTTAAAAGCGTTTATACTTACCGTGAAAAGGACAATCTCTACATTCTCACCTCTGGACTGTCTGCATCGGCCCAGAGCCAGCTGAGGGAGATAATCGACGACGCAAATTTTAGCGTCAAACCGACATTAAACAAAGAGGAAAAGATCAGGAATTATCAGAACTTTATAAAGGAACTCCGCGGCAAACCGATAAAAAATGCTCTCGAAATAATAACAAATTTTGTCACTATGAATATAACTATAAAGGAAGATTATAGTATCGTTTCATCGTGGACGAATCCTCACGACCTCTACTACACCAAAAGGGGCGATATCAAATCTGTTGCGTTCTTTTATTACTGGACACTCAAAGAGCTTAAATTTGAAACTTTCTCTTTTTATGTTTGCCCGCTGGTAAAACGGTATGACAATGAATATTCCGGTAAACTCTCATACGCTCAGAAAGATGAGATTCTTCTGAAAAACAGGATTAATCCTCAGAGCAGTCTCGATCCTGCAAAGTATATGTTCCCCCAGTTTGATAAGGCGATCTATCTCGTTGCTGTTAAAGTCGATGATAACTGGATCTACACAACCGGTAAGAAATGGATAGATAATAACATTCTCAAGAAAGAGCGATGCTGTTCTGACTATATGAAAAACGGATGTTTTTACACTATTGTTTATGATGACAGACTTATTTTTGATAACATTCCTGTCAGTCCGAGTGCTATGGAATGGGATGTCTTTTATGAATCGGGGTTGTGATTTTTTTATGGTAATAATAGCTGAAGCTATTATTACCTAAAGCGCAGCTCTTATAAAAACTACTTCGTACCCTTCAGAGAAGCGGGTGGTAGAAAAGCTTGAAGAAAGTTTAACACGAAGGAAGAAGGAAGGAAGAAGATAGTCTAACCGCTAATGAACGCCAATAAACGCGAATGGGGAAAGCTTGAAAAGGTTTAACACGAAGAGCACGAAGTAAGAAAGAAGAAAGCTTTGACGATTTGATGGTAAAGGGTTTTGCTGTCGTTTTGGGATAAATTGGCGGGACGAACACTGATTACCAAAACCCCATCCCCCATTCCCATTTTACCCTCCGATATTGCCGGCGCGTCAAAAAAGCTATGTAAAACTCACTCTTTCCGCAGGAAAAGAGAGAGTTTGTGGAACTTTTGACAAGCCAGCCGGCAAGAAGGCAGATACAGGAAGCATGGGCGAGCAGCAACTGAAAGTTGCGACCAGCCTAT
>JBFZEO010000241.1:0-4735 GCA_041306845.1 Spirochaetota bacterium | reverse complement strand
ATATGATGAGGAACTGATTATCGGATGCCGTGATGCCGGTATCATCGGATTTGTCGGGGATGGAGCTCAGACCTATCTGTATAAAACCGGAGTTGAGGCGATAGCAACCGGCGGCGGGCACGGAGCATCTATCTTTAAACCGAGAAAAGAGCAGGCAGATATAATTAAACGATTAAAAGAAGCGGAGATTGCCGGTGCACGGTTTGCCGGAGTCGATATTGACGGAGCTGCGTTCCTGACATTTGAGATGCTGGGGCAGCCAGTTTCTCCAAAGTCTGCGGAAAAGCTCAGGGAACTCAGGGAGTCTGTGGGTATCCCGTTTATAGTTAAAGGTGTTATGAGTGAGGATGATGCGATACTCTCTGTTGATGCAGGAGCCGACGCTATAATTGTAAGTAATCACGGCGGGAGGATTACCGATAATCATCCGTCCACGTTCTCGGTGCTGCCCGATATCGTCAAGGCTGTCAAAGGCAGGATAAAGATAGTTGTAGACGGCGGTTTAAGGACCGGTGAAGATGTTTTTAAGGCGATCGCTCTTGGTGCCGATGTTGCCATGATAGGTCGTCCTTTTTCTGTTGCGGTAATGGGCGGCGGAAGGGAAGGGGTAAAAATCCTTGTTGAAAAATATATGAAAGAGTTTAGAAAAATAATGCTTTTAACAGGATGCAGGAGTGTCAGCGAGATAAATCCCAAAATAATAATAAATAAAATATAAAATAGGGTGCCTCTTGCAAAAATACTTTTTCTTATAGAAAATTTGCAAGAGGTTTCTTATAATGCGATTATATCGCATTATGGCGTACTTAAAATCAAATTTACTCGATTTTTGCATGAGTCATAGTAGTATAAAACCCTTAGTTTAGGGATTTTAATGCTAATTTTGATTGACTTTTGTTGTGTTATCTTATATATTTTAGACTCAAGCGCCCGGTGTACCTTTTTTTTAAAAAAAAAAGAACTTTGAACTAAAAAAAATAATCAAACTATGATTAAAGGATTTCGTTATGAGAATATTTGATACACATTGTCATTTGGCTTTGTTATATGAGGATCCGATCAGCCAGATAAGGGCTATCGATGAGGCAAAAAGAGAAAATGTTACTGCGATATGCAATGTAACTACAAACTTATATGATTTTTTTACATGTTATAAAAACACTAAGAATGTTCAGAATGTTTTTCACACTATCGGATTAAGTCCATCTGAAGTTATAAATCCCGGTAAAGATTGGGAGGAGAAACTCGAAGAGGGGTTAAGTTATCCTAATGTAATAGGAGTCGGCGAGATAGGTCTCGATTACTATCACAAGTACGGCGACAGAAATTCTCAGATAGAGTTTTTTATAAGACAGCTTGAACTTGCTGAGAAACACAGTGTGCCTGTTATTCTCCACAACAGGGAGGCCGGCAAGGATATGCTTGATATTCTTAAGTCTAAGATCCCGTCTAAGGGTGGAATACTGCACTGTTTTAGCGAAGATATAAACTATGCCAGGGATATAATCGATATGGGGTTATATGTGTCGTTTGCCGGCAACCTTACATATCGAAATGCGAAAAATCTTCATGATGTTGCGCGGGAGTTGCCTCTGGATAAGATTGTTATCGAAACAGACAGCCCATTCCTCACGCCGCATCTTTACAGAGGCAAGAGAAATAAGCCGGTGTTTATCATCGAGACTTTGAAATATCTTGCCGAGATACGCAACATGAAGATAGAGGAACTCTCTGAGGTTCTCTTTGAGAATAGTATAAGGGCGCTCGGATTAAGAATCTCTGATATTATGGCATAATACAAAAATGCTTTATAAAGATATAACGGTCGGAAAACTTCGGTTAAAGGGGAATGTTTTCATTGCCCCTTTAGCCGGGTACACCAATCTTCCGACCAGACTTATTTACAGGTCGCTCGGAGCTTCAATCTGTTATGCAGAGATGGTTTCTGCCGAGGGACTTAATTACAGTTACAACAAATCGGTTAAGTTAATAGACACTGATCCGTCGGATACTCCGCTCGGAGTGCAGATTTTCGGGCAGTCACCCGAGAGGATTGAAAAGGCCTTCTCAAGAATAATAAATGAAAAATTTGATCTTATCGATTTGAACTGCGGATGTTCCGTTAAAAAAGTGATTAAGTCGTTCTGCGGAGCATACCTTCTGCAGAACCCCGAAAATATCGGAAAAATAATCAAAATTTTAAAAAACATGACAGACAAACCGGTTACTCTTAAGATAAGGAGCGGCTGGGACAATTCTCACATAAACTATAAAGAGGTTTATCAGGCGGCTGCGGAGTCGGGGGCGGATCTTATCACTCTCCATCCAAGAACTAAGTCGATGCTTTTTGACGGGAAGGCCGATTGGAGTCACATCACGGAGTTAAAAAAGATAAGCAGGATCCCTGTTATCGGTAACGGAGATATATTCAGCGGAGATGATGCTGTCCGTATGATGAATGAGACCAGGTGCGACGGAGTTATGCTGGCGCGCGGGGTAATGGAAAATCCGTTCCTGATAGGCGAGGTTATAAGCGCTTTTACAGGCGAAGTTTACCATTCTCCGGACATAAGAACTAGGCTCGAAGCAGCCCTAAAACATATGAATGACCTGATTGCCTATCTCGGAGTTGAAAAGGGGATACTTGAGTTTAGAAAGTTTTTCCGAGGTTACTGTAAGGGAATGAAAAATATTGCTATTATTAGACAAAAAATTAATGAAACGGTTGATATTGAAGAAATAAGAGGTATAATACTTCATTATGCGGATAATTACTGCGACTAAGTTTGATGGTTGGTCTGTTATACTGCTCTAAAAATAAAATATTGGATGTTGCTATGCGTTTTCTTTTTTCAATTGCTGCTTTGATTACTTTGATCTCCTGCAAGTTCATGGAACCGAATCCGCCGGCTATTGTTGATCCCTCCATAAAATACGAAATCTCATCTATAATAAGCGATGACTACAAGATTATTATGAATTATATATACACCGATGTTTCTCCTGAGAGGAGAGCCGGCGGTCTAATCATATATCTGCACGGAGTCAACCGGACTGAGTACGACTGGGTGATGATAGGCGGGCCCGGTGTTGAGTATTATAAACTCCTGAAGAGTAATAAAGATATAAAAGGGTGTCCTGTTGTATCGGTAAGTTTCGGCGGAACATCTTTCATAGCCGAAGGTGCCGGATACCCGTATAAAAACGGCCTCGAAACATTCCTCATAAAAAAAGCCGTTCCTCAGCTTAAAAAGAAATACGGAGTGGATGGCGATGTGTATCTTATTGGTAATGATATAAGCGGGTTGAATGTGCTGAGTCTCTCTCTTAAGAATCCCGATGTTTTTAAAGCGGTGCTCTCATTCTCACCTGCGCTGGTTGCGGTTCGCCCGTCAGATCCCGGTTTTGAGAGTCATTGTAAGGATATGGGGTTTTCTGTTTTTGATATTTACAGGTTCAAATTTATCATGTCTGATCTGTTTGAGATGGATAGGTTCTGGAAGGATTATAGTCCGTTTGAGCTGATTAAACGACGCAAAGAGGATCCGTTTTTGATTGTCGGTGTTAATTCTGTCAGACAGGGAGTTATCCGTTGGGATACTGAGGCTTTTGTTGCGGCGATGAATGGTGCTGGTGTGCCAAATGTTGAGATTAAGGCTAAAACTGATATAGAGCTTTATCAATCCGGCGTTAGTGAACTGGTGAAATTCGTAAACAAAAAATAACATTGAACCTTGTAATCAAGTTTAAAAATTCAACAAAAAAAATCCTTATATAATTACTGTGTGTAAAATATAAACACACTGTCTTAAAAAGCTACATAATTTCCATTCTAAAAAATCCTATCTCCTTTAAAATTGATTTGAGGTCGTTGGCACGCGCTTTGCTTTAATATGTTTGTAATAATAAACATTATTTAGGAGGCGGTATATGTCAATCTATAATTTATTTGATGATTTTTACAAAATCAACAGGGAACTTGATAGGGTTCTAAAAAGCGAGTTTAGAGGTGGTTTTAAGACCTGGCCGGAAGTAAATATCTATGAGGAAAAAAATGAGTATGTCGTAATGGCAAAGGTTGCTGGAGTTCCAAAGGACAAGATTAATATAAGTCTCAAGGATAATGCTTTGAAAATAACCGGTGAAAGGAACGGTGATGATGACAAGGCTCATTACTACATAGCTGAGAGAAGATCCGGCAAGTTTGAGAGAAATTTTATCTTTGATGATAAAATTGACGGAGATAAGATAACTGCTGAGGTTGCTGACGGGATACTTCTTGTTAAGCTGCCTAAATCAGAGGATGCTAAACCTAAGAGCATAGCGATCAAGTAGTTTTTGCTGGAATGGATTTTTGTTTGAAAAATATAATTTAAAGGGGGCATATTATGAATTTTATGACAAAAAAAGATGTGAATGAACAAAATATAGAATCAACAAGGGGTTATACTTATCTCTCTCCTGATGTTGATCTTTATGAAAATAAAGATGGTTTCAGGATAGTTTTTGACTTGCCGGGGATTGATAAAGAGGATATCAAAATCAATGTGGAAAAAGAAATTTTAACAGTAACGGCAGAGTGTCACAAGAACCCGGATGAGAATTATAAACCGATAAGAGAAGAGACTGAGTTTACAGGAATGAGACGATCTTTTAATCTCAACAAGGCTGTTGATACAGAGAAAATAAATGCAGAATATAAAGACGGAGTGCTTTATCTCGATCTCCCGAAGAA
>JBFZEO010000238.1:0-5059 GCA_041306845.1 Spirochaetota bacterium | reverse complement strand
AATTGATTTTTAAGAAGTTTAATCTGATGTGTGGAGTAGTTTTGTTATTGTTTTCAGTTTTCAATGTACGTCTTTATATTGATGGGATATTATTAAAAGGTTTGTTATTCCTGAAATATTCCTCATTGTATTACTTATATTTTAATAATTATTTTGGATCTTTTTATTTCTTATTCTTGAGCCTGTTTATAGTGATTGGATTACTTTCTTTTATATCAATTCAATCTATTGACAAGGTGTTTATCCTTGCCGGCTATTTCCTGCTTGTCACTTTTTTGCCTCCATTTATAAACACAATTAATATGCACCTTATAGATACCGGATTCATCGGTATATCTATTGCAAATAAACTACTCTATTCCGGCAAAATAGTTGCGTTTGTCATATATTTTATCTGGCTCCTTCTCTCCCTTGCTTTGTTGTTGTTTCCATTCCGCGAGAGTCTTGTTGCTGTGTTGTTTAACATAGCGCCTCTGGAGAATGGGAATGGTGATGTTGTCAGGAGAGGTAGCATTCTAAAAAAAGAGGGAAATAGGGAATATAAAAGAGTCCGAACGAATGAGAGTCGGAACAAACGGACGGATGTCCCCCTCTTTTCAAAGGTTGTATTTGAAGATTATGATAAAAGGGTCGAAACTTCATATTATCCGGATGCTACTGTAAAAATAAATAAATTTAGACTTAATAGAGTTGAAGACGACGTCTCTGAATACAATGAGGTTGATACTTTTTCCGGCAAGATTGAAGAACTTCATGATAAAAGTGAAATCAATGATATATATAAGAAGATAAACGAAAAAGATTATGATTATTATGAGAAACTTAAGGAAAATTGGCCGGAAAACTGGAAGGAAAAAACAGATGAAGATCCGGTTGATGAAAATATTGGTAGTTTTTCTGATTATGTTGAAGGAAGTTTAGAAGAGGGCGGTAAGTCTGCCGATGAAACTGTTTGTGATGAGCATGGTTTATTAGAGAGAGCTTCTGATTACGTAGCTCATGATGAGACGGCGGAGGACGTATCTCCGTTTGATAATTGCCCAGATTATGAAGAATCTGATCAGGTTTGTGAGGATGATGTTGAGGCTTTTGATACGGTTGATGAGGTCATATCTCCATTTGATGAAAGTCCTGCTAATGAAGGGGCTGTTTACGAAGATGAAAATGATGAAGCTGACGTTGATGGAACAATTTATGATGAATCTACTGCGGATGAGTCTCGTGAAACTGAAGTTGAAACGATAAATGAGGACGATTTATCAAAGATAGATGAGATAAATGAGATAGATAATATCGATGCTGTTGAAACAGAATCTGAACCGGGGCTCTTCCCCGATAGAGGGATACTGAATGAGAATACAACGGCGCTCGACTACGATCAGTACAAGAAAATGCAGGATGAGGATTCGCAGATCTTAGAGGAGACTCTCCTTGAGTTCGGGATTAAAGCTGATGTTATTGATATAATACATGGCCCGGTAGTGACCCTTTTTAAGATCGTTCCGGCTCCAGGCGTAAAGTTGTCAAAGATTGAGAGTTTGTCAGATAATCTCGCATTACGACTCGCTGCTCAGTCTATAAGGATCATTGCCCCCATTCCCGGCGAAAAAGTAGTGGGAATAGAGGTTCCGAATAGGATAAGGGAATTGGTGAGTTTTAAGGAGATAGTTAATTCTAAGAACTTTTGTGAGTCTAAACACAATATACCGATCGGATTGGGCAAGGATATATATGGCAATATCATCGTTATAGACCTTCACAAGATGCCCCATGTTCTCATAGCCGGAGCTACTGGTGCCGGTAAGTCGGTTTGTGTGAATGTGTTTATCTCCTCGATACTGTTTTCGAGGTCGCCCGAAGATCTCAAAATGATACTGATCGACCCGAAAATTGTTGAGTTGCAGCCGTACGATAACATTCCCCACCTGCTGGCACCGGTTATAACCGATCCTAAAGATGCGATAAATGCCCTCAAATACCTGGTTTACGAGATGGAGCAAAGGTATGCTCTCCTCGGTAAGATTGGTGTGAGGGATATCAGTGATTATAGAAAGATGATAAAGTCGGGCAAGCTGAATTTTACCAATATGCCGTTTATAGTGGCTTTTGTAGATGAGTTTGCTGATCTTATGAGCACATCGGGTAAAGAGGCGGAACTTCTTTTTGCAAGACTTACAGCTAAGGCTCGTGCGGTTGGAATTCATCTTGTTCTTGCCACTCAAAGACCGTCAACAGATGTTATAACAGGGCTTATCAAGGCAAATGTGCCTGCCAGATTTGCTTTTCAGGTAATATCTTATCAGGACTCCAGAATAATACTCGATCAGAAAGGTGCCGAAAAACTTCTCGGTCAGGGTGATATGCTCTATCTGAGTCCGTCACAACCATTCCCCATAAGACTCCAGGGGGCTTATCTGTCAAAGGATGAAGTTGATATGATAACCGAGCACTGGAAGAATATAGGTGAACCTGAATATGTTGATATAAACGATATCTTAGGAATTTCTGATAGTGATGATTTTGATGATGAGTACAGTGACAGGCGTAAAGATCCGCTTTTTGATGAAGCGGTAGAGATCGTATTCCAGACAAAAAAAGCGTCTGCCTCATATCTGCAGCGCCGGCTTAATATCGGTTATAATAGGGCGGCGAGAATGGTAGAGGAGATGGAGAAGATAGGAATTGTGGGGCCGATGCAGGGGGCTAAACCGCGCGAGATTATCGGTACATATATGCCCAAAAGCGAGGATTAACCTCTTGACAACTCATAGAGATTAATTTAACATGCCCTATGATTTTGAAAAACTCAATATTTATTGATAATGAAAAGATATTCCTCGATGTTTGCGGTGTAAATAATAAAAATCTGAAAAGAATTGAAAATATTTCATCTGTTTATATAACTTCTGCCGGAAATGAGATCCAGATAGAGGGGAAAGATGCTGAAATTGTTGAAAAACTCATCTTAAGCCTGATCGATATATCAAGACGTGACGGACATATATATACAAGTATCATAGATATGATGTATGATGAGTTAAGAAACAACAATGATATCGATTTTAAAGAGATGATAGAGTCCGGCATCGAACTTTCCAAGATAAATAAGATAATAAACCCGAGATCTATAAATCAGAGTGCGCTGATTCAGCTGCTTAAAACTAAAGATGTTGTTTTTTCTTACGGACCGGCTGGTACAGGTAAGACCTTTTTATGCATAGCTCATGCTCTTAATCTCCTTATAAATAAAGATATTTCCAAAATAATTCTCACTCGTCCCATAGTTGAAGCCGGAGAGAGTCTTGGATTTTTGCCCGGAGATTTTATGCAGAAGATCAATCCCTATCTTATCCCGCTGTTTGACGCAATAACTCAGATAGTTCCATCGGAACTCTACTTAAAAATGAATACACGCAATATGATAGAGGTTGCACCGCTTGCGTACATGAGAGGACGAACTTTTGAAAATTGTGCAGTGATCCTTGATGAGGCTCAAAACACAACGACGAGTCAGATGAAGATGTTTTTGACCAGACTCGGAAACAACGCTAAACTTTTTATAACCGGCGATATAACGCAGATTGACCTGCCTTCGAGGGTGAGGAGCGGAATGGTAGAGGCTCTTGAGATCCTACGCGGTGTGAAGGAGATCGGTTTTTTGCAGTTTGAAGAGAAAGATGTCGTGAGGCATCCTATAGTAAAAAAAATAATTAATGCGTATAACGGTTATGAGAAAAAATAAAAGCAAAAATATAATATCAAAAATAATAAGCAACGATGAAAATCTTCTTTATAAAATAATAATTTGCCTCTCGCTTTATTTTATATTAATCTCAGCGGAATTTATAAAGAATTACAGCCTGAATAAAAAAGTTAATATAGGCGACATTATATATAACGATGTTATTGCCGGTTCAGATGTGAGTTATCTGGACGAGTCGCAGTCTGCCAGAAATGAGGAGATGATCAGGATATCAACATCGCCAGTTTATGTGATAGATGATAAACTGACTCTCAAGTATAAAAATGTTATAAATGAGTTTTTTATACTCATAAATGAACCATCCTCAAATATCATGAGGGAGTTTTTAGATAAGAATGAGATCAAGTTTACTGATTCTGATGTTGCTCTCATTAAAGATATCTTAAGAAAATATCCGGGTATCCGCAATAAACTCCTGAACTATTTCTTTAATCTATATAACGGCGGTATAATAAAGATTGATGTTGATAACAGATCAAGGGTGGATATTGCCGGCATCAAGATTGTTCAGAATATTGATGATAAACTGATCGAGTCGGAATTCACAGCTCAGGAGATAAAAAAACTTGAGATAAGAAAGAGTGATCTGCATGACTTCTTTGCATCGCTCAACGCTTTTAATGAAATTGAGAATAAAGTATTGGTGAATTTGTTTTATGAAATGATTAAACCAAATATTGTATATGACGATCTGAGATCGGATCTGTTGCTTAATAATAAGTTAAAAGTCGATAGAAATGTATACAAAAGGCTCTCAAAGGGGGAGATTGCCGCGCGGAAACATGACAAGATAACTCTTGAAAATATATCAAGGGTAAATGCGGTACTGGTACAGAAAATAAAAAATGTTAATTTCGGAAGCAGTTTAAGCTATTTTTTATCACTTGCTCTGTTCTTTGTATTTATTTTTTCCTTTATAAGGATAAGCGACAAAAATTTCTTTAATGACATGAAGAATTTACTTTTCCTGTCGCTGTTATATCTCATATATGTTCTATATACAATGTATATTCCGTCTTACTATACGGATATGGGTTCCTCATTTGGACTTTTCATACCTATATCGGCGTTTACAATAACGTTCATTTTCTTATATTCACGAACGATATCGATCTATCTTGCGATTATTTTTTCCATGTCGGTTTTTATTTTCTCAGAATTCAATATAAACGCATTCTTATTTGTATTCTTTTCCGGTTTAGCTTCTATATTTACTATAAAAAGGAATGTTAAAAGGCGTCTCGACGTTCTCATTGCCGGATTGTTTACTGCTTTTTTTAATATGCTGATTATTCT
>JBFZEO010000236.1:0-3427 GCA_041306845.1 Spirochaetota bacterium | reverse complement strand
TGTCTGGAGAATAAAATAAAGATAATGAGCTGTTATTTCTTTAAAATATCGGATGCTGGGTATAAACCTGTTAAATTTATGCCGAACTTTTTTGCTGATATAGCAGTGTTCAGGATAATGAGTATAAATAGTTAAATTGAACTATAATATAAAAAAATAAAATGACGAAATATTAAGTATATTTGTGGAGGGTATAATATTGGCTGTTACTAATCCATATCAGCAGTACAAAAAAAATCAGATCGACACGGCAGATCAGGGTAAGCTGATTGTAATGCTCTACGATGGAGCGATAAGATTTGTTTCTAAGGCTATAGAACTCATAGAGACGCCAAAGGCAAAAGATATAGAGACTATACATAACAGTATAGTGAGAGCTCAGGACATAATTGCAGAGCTTATGAGTTCGTTGAATATGGATGTGGGTGAAATATCTCAAAGACTTTTAAGTATCTACATGTACATGAACACTAAACTCATAGAAGCCAATATTCATAAGAAGAAGGAACCTCTCGAAGAGGTTAGAAAGCACCTCACAGAACTAAGAGATGCCTGGGAACAGGCAGCAAAAACAGCAACTCCAGCTGAAAAAACTCAGTCCGGAGGGGGAGGGATTAACATTGCAACCTGATATACTCGCAAAAAACATTCGTCAAAACCTGGTTAAGCAAAAAGAGAAACTCGAGAGTTATCTTAAAATTCTCGATACAGAAAACGAAGATATAATAAACAATGATGCGGATAAACTTATCGCGCATATCAATCTTGAGAAAGATGTTATATCAGATCTCACATCATTAAAAATCATACTGGAACCTTTAGAGAAAATGTATATGGAATCTCCATACAAGAAAGATGACAATCTGCTCAATCTTAGAAAGAGTATAGATTTGTTATCCGGCAAGGTAACTCAGAAGTCAGAAATAAATATGGAAAAGTTAAATGTCCAGTTGACAAAAATACGGGCTGATCTTTCCGGTATAAAGTCACGTTCGGGATACAGCAACAATATGTATTCCTCCGGAAAATCTACAATACTTGATCTCAACGGCTGATAATGAAGAAAATACTGTTAATTGACGCTTTCGGGATTATTTTTAGATCGTATTATGCTTTTATTTCCAGACCGCTGACTAACCGCAACGGGGAGAATGTTTCTGCAATACATGGTTTTTTTAGAGGGGTAATCGCTCTCATAAAAAAAGAGTCTCCCGATTATATTTTGATTGCTCTTGAGGGGCGTGGAGAATGTATCCGCAATAAAATATATCCGGATTACAAGGCAAATAGAGACGAGACGCCTGTCGATCTAAAATCTCAGATAGTAAAAATAATTGATTTAATCGATAAACTCGGATTGCCCCATTATTACATCGACGGATACGAAGCCGATGATATAATAGGAACAGCATCGGTTAAATTTGGTAAAGATCCCGATAACAGGATAATCATATTCTCATCAGACAAAGACCTGAAACAGCTCGTTACACCATCGATCACACTCTGCCGACCGGACAAGACGCCGCAAGGGTTTAGTTATCTTGATCCGGATGGTGTTATCGCAGATACCGGCATAAAACCCGATCAGATGGTAGATTATCTTGCGCTCATAGGTGATGCCAGTGATAACATCCCGGGAGTGAAGGGGATCGGCCCGAAAACGGCGGTCAACCTTTTGACGCAATGGGAATCGCTCGACGGAATATATAAAAATCTTGCGAATATAAAACCCGATGGCGTGCGTAATAAACTGGAGAGTGATAAGAGTAATGCACTTTTGAGTGCTACACTCGCGAAGATTTATACGGAACTCGATATTGATGTTGATTACGAGTTTATGAGAATAAAACCCATTAATACGGAATCTGCGTTTGATGTTCTTAACGAGAATGGGCTTAAATCTGTTATTGATGATATAACAAGGTTTAATAAGGAAAAATTCAATCAGTCCGCACAACCTACACATTCTGCAGAAACCAGACCGCTGACGAACGAACGAGCCGAAGTGAAATTAATAAAGACGGAAGCCGAACTTATTGAACTTATCGGGAAAATCAGAAAAGAGAAGGTTTTTTCCTATGATCTCGAAACTACAGGTTTAAATTATTATGAAGACGATATAATCTGTATAAGTTTTGGTCTTGTGAATGGGACGTTTGTTGTTCCTGTCAGTTTATCTGCTGTGCAGATCGACGCCGGCGGAATTGTCCTTGGAACAAAAATTGATCCGATTTCTATACTTAAGGGCGTATTTGAAGATAAAGATATCACAAAAATTGGTCACAATATAAAGTTTGATAATCAATTTATGAAAAGTTCCGGTGTAAATGTTGCCGGAGAAATGTTTGATACGATGCTTGCCGTCTATGTTCTCGATGCGGCGGACAATGTCCTTGGGTTAAAAGATCTCGGTGAAAAGTATCTTGGTCAGAAAATGATCCGGTACTCCGACCTTCTGAAGAACACAAAAGAGATGACTCTCCGCGATGTAACTCTGGAGGAGCTTGTCGCATACTCCGGACAGGACGCATTTATCACATATAAACTTTATGAAATCTTGAAACTGAAACTTAATCAAGACGATAAAATCAGTGATTTGTTCGGCAAAATAGAGATTCCGCTGCTTTCCGTACTTTCTGATATGGAGTACACCGGAGTTCTTATCGATAAAGATTATCTTTTGAATTTGTCAAAGACGTTTGAGGGTAAATGTGCCTCTCTTTATAATGAGATGATGAATTTTGTCGGTGTTATGTTTAATCCTAATTCTCCGATCCAGCTCCGTGAAATCCTCTTTGAAAAACTCCAGCTTCCCATTATAAAGAAAACTAAAACAGGACCGTCTACTGATACTGAGGTTTTGAATAAGTTAAAATACTTAAATAAATTTCCTGAACTTTTGCTTGAATATAGAATGTACAGTAAACTAAATTCCACATATACGACTAATCTTGTTAATCTGATTAATCCAAAAACAGGTAAAATTCACACAACATATCAGCAGACCGGAACTCAAACTGGACGTCTTTCGAGTCAGGATCCTAATTTGCAGAACATCCCTATTAAAACTGATGCCGGACGTGAGATCCGCAGGGCTTTTTTGCCTTCTCAGGGGAATGTGCTTGTCAGTGCCGATTATTCACAGATTGAGCTTTTTTTACTCGCAGAATTTTCGGGCGATCCCAACCTTGGCGGTGCTTTTAAAAATAGTGAAGATATTCACCGGCGGACCGCTTCACTGGTTTTCGGAAAATCGATGGATGATGTTTCAAAGGTAGAACGCAGCATTGCAAAGGCTGTGAATTTTGGGATTCTGTACGGACAACAGGCGTACAGTCTCAGTCAGGACTTAAACATTCCCACAAAAGAAGCGCAAAGTTATATAGATCTTTTCTTTAGAAGTCATCCGGATGTTGCCGGATATGTG
>JBFZEO010000233.1:0-8596 GCA_041306845.1 Spirochaetota bacterium | reverse complement strand
TCTACATGGGAGTGGGATGTCCGATGGCAATATTTATGTATCATGGATTTATAAAGGGTGTTCCTCTGGAACTTGAAGAATCAGCATCCATAGACGGAGCCGGAAAATTCAGAACATTCTTCCAGATAGTATTTCCTTTGCTTACTCCGATAACAGCAACAATAATAATTCTTGACGTGTTATGGATATGGAATGACTTCTTACTTCCTCTTATCCTGCTCAAAGATAAAGATGTTATAACAATACAGCTTGCTCAATACTTCACCCGCGGGGCATATAACAGAGACTTTGGTCTTGAACTTGCGTCGCTTGTTCTGGCATCGGCACCGGTTATAATATTCTATCTTTTCATGCAAAAATTTATTATTAAAGGAATAACAGCCGGAGCTGTAAAAGGTTAATGTATTTTTATTTACTGATAAAGAAATCATTTATTGATTATTATTACGACTTTGGTTCAAATATGGTTTACAGCATAGCATCGATACTGTCAGCACTGGCAGTATCGATGCTTTGTCTCATAACCGGTTCGCCGCCCATGATAGGGGCAATTATATTTCTAAATATTTTGTTCATTTTGTCCGCACGAGTGTTTTTAAGGAAAATAGCGGAAAACAAAACAAACACATTTAAGCCGTTAGTCATAACCATATTTTCCTTTAACTGCATAGCGCTTCTCTCCGGGATAACAATCGGCTTTTATGCCAGTTCGACTAACGCTCTTCTTAATTTTATTGGAATAGTAATTATACTGCTGATTGTGATTTACTTCATTGCATATCCGTTCTTGATATGCCTTTTTTCATGTGATGAAATCAGACGCTCCGATAATAGTTATTTCCTGCCGGGACTACTGCTAAAACACCCGCTCCTTGTTATATACACGTCATTTTCATATTACGTATCTATAATCAGCACACTTACAATACTGCCCGGGATATACAACGGATGTCACACTTTATATAACTGCTGCAAAATAATAATCTGCGCGGAGAAATCTGAATCTTCAGAAAAAATCCATTCCAGCCAACAACAAGTTAAGGAAGAAGAAACAATCGAGTCTTTGACGGCAAAATACCGGGCAATAAAACTAAGAGATGTTTTTATACCCGGTAAAAATTGATCCTACAACTCAAAGCTATTTCTTTTTAAGTATGAGAATAGTTATATCATCGGCAAAAAATCCGTCATACCTTTTAAGATCGCCATCTCTACAGAAATCCCTTAAGTCATTCATCACCGACTCTTTTATATCGTTTACATCATGATCTTTATATTTTAAGAATGAATTCTTCAACCTAAAAAGATCAAACTGCTCCGAATTCTCATTCTTTGCCTCGATCAAACCGTCAGTATACAACATTAATATATCACCGCTATCCATGCTGAATTTAAAATCGGAAGTAGAAACATTAATCTCACTCATAATCCCCATGAAAGGTACCCGTCCGGCAAGCTCTTTCAGCTCCTCAATCTCACCGGAACCTTTCCTGTAAACAAGTCCGATCTCATGAGCACCAGCACAAAAGAAAGTCCCATTCCTCTCAAACAAATAATTCTGAGTCATAAAAGTATCTGATTTTCCCCTCACCCTGTTTAACAAAACCAATGTTTTATTTACATAATCATACATTTTCAGTTGCAGTTCATTATCGGAAACATCCTTTTCAAAGAGATATGCACCGTAGTTAAAAGCAGACTGTGCTATCAGCGCCAATATGCCGGCCTCAAGTCCGTGTCCGGAAACATCGCCTATCGATATCCAGTTGCCGTTCTTGGTACTCCTAAAGTCATAATTATCTCCGCCGACCTCTGTAGCAGTGATGCAGGTATGAGCAATCTCATAACCGACAAGATTCTCATCCTGCCGAGGAAGTATCGAGCTCTGAATCCTCGCCGCTGCTCCCATTTCTGACTCAAGTCTCGCAATCTCTTTTGTCCTCTCCAGAAGGTCAACTATAGACTTTGAGAGCTGATTATATGTTGTTGCAAGTATATCCTTATCTGATCTTGGTTCCAAAGAGTAATTATAATTACCGTTTACAAAATGTGTTGCGCCCACATTTAGATATTTTAAATAACTTATGATATTGGTAAAAGCTTTACCCATAACATCATTTTCAGACTTAGGCGAGAAATCCAGCGATATATCTCCTATCGATAATTTCTCAGCAATATCAGAGAGTTCCTTATAATAATTTATAAGCAGATCTACACAATTCTCAAGCTGTTTAGTCTCCTCATCTGTAATGCTGCCGGAACCAGCATCCATACTCTCACCGACAAAATGGATAAGTTTGTTCGTTGACTTCATAATAGGTTTTGAAACAGCATTCCCTATCTTAAAAGCAATCATTATTCCGATAAAAAACTGGATTATCAGAAGAGTTATTATCATTATAGTTGTGAATGTTGTTATTTTCTGATAGATATCAGTTGAAACCATAAGACATTTTTTTACTTTTTTGGAATAGTTATCTGTGTATTCATAAAAAAGATCAACATTCTCAAGTATGCGGAGCGCCTCCGTGGAGTACTTATCCCACTCCTCTGCCGAATGTTTGTAAACAATCTCTCTAAAATTTAGATTTTTATAATAATTAATCTTCTGCATTTTTATATAAATTTTCTTTTCATCAGACTCTATAAATTCCATCTTACCTGCAGGTATAAAATTATTAATTGACTCAATAATAATATCAAGACGCTCCTTTTTCGTAAAATCCCATATCGAACTCATATTTGATATCTCTTTTTTCAAATTATCCGGATATATAAAACTGAATGAATTTTCAGAAAGATTATCAAGTAAAATATCAATATTCACTTTATTTTTCTTAAGATCATTATAAGGTGTTCCGCTCAGCCATCTGGTCATGGAAAGCTGTAGGTTTTTCTGCAAAGAGAGCCATTCACTCTCAATTTCTTTAGTTTTTGCCAGAGTGGACGCATATATATTGCGTAAAGAAAAAGTTGCTATTATAAGAGTTATAATAACAATACTAAACAGAACCAGTAAAATGTTGGATGTTACAATCCTGTTTTTTATAGATTTCTTCATATTTCCCCCAATAAATTAGATCGAATTTATCTTATCAATTATCAATTTTATTTGATTTTCCGGTGTTGAACTTCCTCCGGAAATTCCTATTGTATTAGCGGTCATGACCATTTCAATATCAAGATCATCCGGAGATTCGCAGAAGATAGCTTTTGTAATATCCTTAACTTTTTCATAGAGGGAGACAGTATTTGAGGACTTTTTATCTCCGACAATTATCATAAGATCAACCTCTTCCGCTGTCTTTACGGCATACTCCTGAGTCTTCATTGGTGACGAACATAAAGTATTGTAAACCGTCAAATTAGGGATATATTTCCTGAGAGCGATAACGATCTCCTCAAAGGTCACTGAGTTCATCGTTGTCTGAGATATAACCGCAGCTTTTCCGGTTATCCTGACTGCGGCATCTATATCTTCCGGTTTTTCTATGAGAATGTAATTGTCACCGCAATATCCGATAATCCCGGTAACCTCCGGGTGATCTTTTTTACCATAAATTATTACCGTATATTTTTCCTTAGTCAATTTCTCAGCAAGTAACTGGACTTTTTTAACATTAGGACACGTAAGATCAAATATATTTTTACCCGCAGCAATAAGCTGAGAAAAGACATCGGGACGAACTCCATGAGCTCTTATAACCACATTTTTTATAGTTTTATCATTTACTATATCATTCAAAGAATCAACTATCCTGATATTTCTCGATTTTAACGTTTCAATTGCAATCTTATTATGGACAATATCACCGTATAGGCAAAGATTGTCATATTTCAGTGCCAACTGAATTGCTGTGTCAAAAGCTTTCTTAACTCCCATGCAGAATCCGGCATTCTTCGATATAATTATTTCTTTTTTATTCATTTAATTCCGTATCCTTTGTTATATATCGGATATTCTCATCAATAAACTCTTTTAAGATAGTATTTTTCATATATTTTTTAAACATTGCATCAAAATCCCTCATTGTCATGTTGTATAAGAGCAAACTCTCCTCTACGGGAATCATATTTTCAAAAACAAATTTAAGTGTCGAGTAATATTTTGTGTATTTTGTCGCTGCCGGTTCAATGTACTTGTAGTCAAGATTTATAATTTTTCTGAGAATTAAGAATATCAGGTACAACGCTTTTGTTTCGAGTTCAAATCTTAACATACCCGTATTTATCCTTGTATCTGTCTTATAAAGATCCTCAAGGATAGTCAAGATATCGATATTTAGCGGAAAATCAAAAACATACCTGTTCGATCTAAATATATGACTGTAGCATGGATTAACAGAGTCCGTTATTTTCTTACGAACCTCTTTCATAAAAAAGTTTTTGATGAGAATAACTGTTATTTTGTAATATTTACCGGAGGTTGTTACAAGTTTTATATTTTCATTACTGACAAGATAACCATTCTTGGGCGGGAATATAATCTTACGTTTACCCGATTTTACGACAAGAATATTACCAATGTTAATCAGAATACCCATTCCACCGCGAAAATCAACATCGCACCCCTCACCAGACTTGGGCTGCAGCTCAAAATGCTGAATGGAGATCCAATCGGTATCTATCTCTTTTTCAAAATTAACATAATTCTTGATTACCATAAACTATTTTACGACCCTTCCATCAAAGTCCCTTCCAAGAATCAAAGTTACCTCATATTTACTGTCATCAGTAACCTCGGACTTTATTATCTTTTTACATTTTATAAGTTCTGCAAGTTTGTTTGCCTTCTGATCGTCATTTATAGAAATAATTACTGTATTTTCATAATTCTGATTGCTCGCATTGCCGCTCTCCACAACCTTAACTCCAAAAGTCTGCAGATACCGCTCTGTTCTCGATGCAAAGCCAACAATATCTGTCCCGTTTAAGAGCTGAATTCTTATCTTGTTACCTGTATAGCTTGACTCCGCCTTAGCTATGTTATTAACCGCATCAACAACATCACTCTTTACCCAGTTACCGGATTTCTTCGGCAAAAATATATTTTTATTATTTACCAAATCCCTGTCACAATATAGAGTTATACTTACCATATTACGGGAAAAATCAGTGTATCCCTTGTTATACATTGCAGCTATCTGTTTATAAAAAATAACCATATCATTTACAGTCATGTTGGAGGAAACAAGAGGATAAATAAATTTGGGAATGGTATGCTCATTAAAAACATCTTTAAATGCCGGTTTAAGATTAATTATACTCCTTAATATGAGTTCAGATCTCCTAAGATTCTGATAATAATCCTCGGTAGGAACATTGATAGAAGTAAACTCAACAGCCTTATCACCATCAAGATTTATAAGCCCCTGGGAGTAGTATATATTTTCTTCCGGAAGTGTTATCTCTTGGGTAAAAACCTCCACTCCCCCCATTATATCTATAATTTTTATAAAATTCTTTTCCGAAGTAAACAAATAATAATTAATCTTTAATCCGAGTAATTTGGCAACGCCATCCTTAACGTCTTCCTTTGTGACTCCATTGTTAAGAGACTCAGCAATTGTGTAAAACGATGTTTTCCCATTTTTTAAAAAAGATGTGTAGGTATCAGGCAAGAGATTAACCGCAGCAAGTCTTCCCGTACTTGAGTTATAAATCAAAACCGTTGCTAAAGTTATTTTTTGTTTATCATCATGAGTTGATATAAGGAATGAAATATTTTGCTTATTATCAAAAAGAAGCTTTAATTTATTTTCACTTTTAAAAAATTGACCTAAAAAAATTGTGACAATCAGTAAAACAACAATCGTCACAATTATCACAATACTTCCCGATTCACCGGATCTGTTAAAAGCCATCAACGTTACCTCAATAAATGTAAAAATTGACTAAATTCTATATAATTTATGTTTATTTATATAATTTTTTACATTATTTGTCACCATAAAGTCGATATTTAAACCTTTATTTAATCTATTCCTGATGAAACTTGAAGACATTTCTATTATTGGTGTATTTAGAAATTCTATGCCGTATTTATTTACTGTTTTTTGATTATCACGAGTTATACAGATAAGCCTCGATATCTCAGAAAGTCTCCCGATCTCCTTCCAGCTGTCGAGTCCAGGTATAAGATCGGTTCCGATAATAACTCCAGGTTTCGGTAAAACTTTATGCTCATTTAAGAAATAATCAACAGTATCAATAGTATAGGAAACTCCGCCCCGTTTTAATTCGACATCGGATGCACAAAAGTAATCAATCCCTTTTACAGCCATCTCCGTCATTCTTAGACGTTGTGTCGGCGACGGTGTTAGAGAGTCAAGCTCCTTATGAGCCGGTTTATTTGCTGGAATGAAAATAATGTAGTCAAAATCAAAATTTTCTTTGACGCTTACAGCTCCAAGGAGGTGACCGATATGAATCGGGTTGAATGAGCCTCCGTAAATAGCTATCTTTTTATTTCTTAGATCCGGCAGCATTTTCGATTTCATGAATTTTAGTTTTTAGTGCGTACAAAAGAGTATCGAGTCCATCACGCGTTAGAGATGAAAATGGGATAGCCTCTATTTTAAATTCTTCTTTCATAAGTTCCAGTTTAAAGTCCGTATCATGAAGATCTTTTTTGGAAGCAGCTATCAGATAAGGTTTTTTATACAATTCTTTTGAGTAAAGTTTAATCTCTTTTCTCAACTTCGCGAACTGTTCCTCATAATTTGGATCTTCAAGATCTATTATAAATAAAAGAAGTTTTGTTCTCTCAATATGTTTCAAGAAATCAAGCCCGAGACCTATCCCATTGGAAGCACCTTCAATAATTCCAGGTATATCTGCCATTACAAAGGTCTCATAATCAACCTGAAAAACTCCAAGATTGGGAACAAGAGTTGTAAAGGGGTAATTTGCAATCTTAGGTTTCGCCTCAGTTATAACAGAAAGAAGTGTAGATTTACCAGCATTTGGAAATCCTACGAGACCCACGTCAGCTATTAACTTAAGTTCAATCCGCAACTTCATCTCTTTACCAGGAAGTCCTGGTTGTGCATAACGCGGTGTCTGATTGGTCGAAGTGGCAAAATTCATATTACCCTGACCGCCAAGCCCCCCCTTAAGAAGAATAAAAACTTCATCCTTATCTGTGAGGTCTTTTATCAAATCACCTGTAACACTATCATAAACAGCCGTACCTGGAGGAACATTTATTATAATATCATCCCCATTCTTGCCGTTACGCTGCGAACCCATCCCGGGCTGACCGTTCTTTGCGAAAAAATGTCTCTTTCTTTTTAGATTATATAGAGTTCTGAGATTTTCTTTGACTATAAAAGTCACGGAACCGCCATCCCCACCGTCGCCACCATCAGGGCCTCCGAAGGGGATGTACTTTTCACGTCTAAAACTGACGCATCCGGCCCCGCCGTTACCGGATCTTACTGTAATAACCGATTCATCAACAAAATATTGCATATATTACGCAGGGTAAACACTTACTGCTTTCTTCTTCCCTTGATGAATTCTTTCAAATTTAACAACACCGTCAATAAGAGCAAACAAAGTATGATCTTTACCGCATCCTACGTTTTTACCAGGATGAATTTTAGTTCCCCTCTGTCTAATAATGATATTGCCGGATTTGATATCCATTCCACCGAATTTTTTGACACCGAGTCTTTTCGATTCACTGTCTCTTCCGTTACTGGTACTTCCACCACCTTTATGATGAGCCATGCTTTAACTCCTTAATAGTTATTTTAAAATAATCACAATGTAATAAACCAAGGGACTTTAATCCGCAGAGCACAACTCTCGATGCACCCTCCAGAATCCCGATATTTCTATCTTCGTAACATTCCAGCCTGATCCGATAAACTTCACCGTCATCAAACTGTTCCACGGAACACCCATCAAGGGTACTGACCGCTATCTTATAACTCTCAATTATCGCAGAGACCGCAGCACAGACTATATCGCTACCCGACCTGGCAAACCCAGAGTGTCCTGCAAACTCAGCCTCAACAATAATTCCACCATCAACAACTAAAACAGATTCTACCAAAACTAAGCTTTGATATCTTCAATCTTGATAAGAGTCATTGGCTGTTTGTGACCTTTAAATCTTTTATAATTTTTTCTTCTTTTGAATTTAAAAACTATAACTTTATCATCTCTTATTGCGTTATCAATAACAGATGCGGTAACTTTTGATCCGCTTATAAACGGTGCTCCAAAAACAGTTTCATTATCATCTTTTGTAATCATCATAACTTTATCAAAAGTAAGTTTTTTACCATCTTCTGTTTCTGACATTCTGTCTATAGCAATTATATCACCAACATTGACAGTGTATTGCCTCGTTCTGTCCTCAAAAATTGCTTTCATTATATCTACTCCTGTATGTATCTTCATTGTCCTGCTTATTAATGACAGAATCTTATATCACAAAACAAAACAATAGTCAATAGAACGTTAATAAAATTAAAAAAATGGGAATAACTAAATTATTTTTTGATTTTTATGCAGATTTATTAATCGAAAAGTGCAGCTCCTGCAATTAATATATGCAGGAGGTTTTTATGGAAAAGGGTTTTAA
>JBFZEO010000230.1:0-6843 GCA_041306845.1 Spirochaetota bacterium | reverse complement strand
GATATAGCAACAAATTTTAAGAAACAGTTCTCTCTCGATAGAAACGCATTCTATTTCTCATTTAAACCGGAGTTCAACATTCTCAACGACAAACTCCACATCGCTATGCCGCTGGTTTACTCATATATGAACGAAGGGGGCGGGTTCCTTGAGATAACTGATGATTTCGGCAATGAGTATACACAGATTTATGACGAGCATATTTTTACAATGGGACTCCTTACCGACGTTAAACTGCCTGGACTTACAAATTTTAAATATATTTTATCAAATAAACTCTACTTTACAACAGTTTATGACGGTGAGTATGAGTACTATTTTCATGAAATACTAAGAAATACATTCAACTTTGAGAACCTTGCATTCCTCGGATCTGTTGTAGAGCTCAAAAAATTTGAGATATTTACAACTATAGGATATACACTCGCAAAAAATGCAAGACTTCAAAAAATCATAAAGGTTGACGATGAAACTTACACAATACCGGACACACAGAGGATGCATCTTGCCAATGTTATGTATTTTGACTTCGGATTTAACCTGCATTTTACTGACTTTATGATGGCCGGCGTGTCAATCAACTCTCCTAAACTTTTTATCGGAAGCGACAGAACCGATATAGGTAATCAGGAGACTTACACAACAATCAAGATTTATACAGAGATCAAACTCTAAAATATGCTTGAATTCCTGAACTTTGACGTAAATAAATTTAAATCGGTTGTAATCAATGTCAGATTATCAAACGAATCAGAAAAAGACGCAAGCTGCTCTATCGATGAGATAAAGCAGCTTGCTTTCACTTTAGGAGTCGGGGTTGACAAAACTTTCTCACAAAAGAAAGATAAAGTTGATCCGGCATACTTCATGGGTAAGGGTAAACTTGAGGAGATAAAAAGTTATGTCATTGAGAATGGAATTAATCTCATTCTTATAGACAACAGCATCTCAGGCATCCAGGAGAGAAATCTTGAGGAGTTTTTTAAACTACCTATCCTCGACAGAACGATGATAATCCTCTATATCTTTAAAAAACGGGCACGCAGTAACGAAGCGAAACTCCAGGTGGATCTCGCCAGTATGGAATATATGCTCCCAAGACTTAAAAATATGTGGACTCACTTCTCAAGATCGGAGGGAGTTGTCGGAATCCGGGGCGGCGAAGGGGAGAAACAGCTCGAACTCGATAAAAGAATCGTCAAAGACAGAATAAAATCGATAAAAGACAAACTGAAAGAGATCGATGTTCAGATGCAGAGCAGACGCAAGAAACGGCTCGACAGTAGAGAAAAGATAGTTAGTCTTGTCGGATACACAAACGCCGGCAAAACAACACTGATGAACCTCCTCTCAAAATCAAACATGCAGGCGGAAAACCTGATGTTCTCAACTATAGGTTCATCTATAAGAAAAGTATATATAAACGACTCGCTAACCATTCTCCTGAATGATACCGTAGGTTTTATAAACAAGTTGCCTCACAACCTTGTAGCTTCTTTCAAATCAACTTTAGATGAGATCCTTAGTTCCCATCTGATACTCCATGTGATTGACAGTTCGTCTGATTATATGTCGACACAGATTGACTCCGTTGAACATGTATTGCGTGAGATCGGAGTGGAGAATATACCGATGATCCGTGTTTTCAATAAAATGGATATGCTTGAATATTCTCCGGCAAAACTCGACATTCAACACAAAAGCTCAGACTGCTACATATCAGCACTCAACAAGAACGGGATCGATAAACTAAAATCTGACATCGCAGAACATTTCTCAGATAATTAACATCGCATCACCGTAACTAAAGAATCTGTACTCTTTCTGAACGGCATAATCGTAGATCTCGCGAAGTTTATCGACTCCGGTGAATGTGGAGACAAGGACTGCTAACGATGATTTTGGTGTATGAAAATTAGTAAAAATCCCGGAAGCAATCTTAAATTTGTACCCTGGATATATATACAAAGAAGTTTTTCTGTCGCCGGCAGCAATTCCACCATCAACAAAAGCGCTCTCGAGTGTCCTGAGAGATGTTGTACCTACAGGGATTATCTTTTTACCGTTTTTTAAAGCCTCATTAATAAGTCGCGCAGATTCCGTACTGACACTAAACTCCTCTTCGTGTATCTTGTGATCCTCTATGTTATCGGTGTAGATCGGCATAAAAGTCCCAAGCCCGACATGGAGCGATACAAAAGTATAATCGATAGATTTACTTTTCAGACTTGCAAAAACATCATCGTCAAAGTGGAGTCCTGCCGTCGGAGCCGCCGCTGAACCGTATTCTTTACTATAAACAGTCTGATACCTCTCATAATCACTCGTGCCGGGAGTTTTGCGAATGTACGGCGGCAGCGGTAACATTCCATTTGCTTCAAAATATCCGTATGTAAAAACAGGTTCATCAGCAACAATCATCTTGTTGACAGAATCAATATCCTCTTTTACAACACATCTCACATTCCCCGGCAGGAGGATCACAGAACCCGGTTTGTACTTCTTAGACTTATCAGTCAGACCGATTATCGTGCTGGAGTCAACTATCTTTAAAACAAGAAGCTCCCCTTCCCTATTATTATCGGACTTCATAATTTTTAATCTCGACGGCATAACCTTGCTGTTGTTAAAAACCATAAAATTGGAAGAGTCTATAAAATCGGTAATATTTTTCACCTGAGAATCAACAATTATATCTTTGTCTTTATAATAAACAAGGAGTTTGGAATCGGAACGTTTATTGGACGGATTCTGAGCGATCAGATGATCCGGTATATCGTAATTAAAATTATCTATTAACATAAAAACCTCTTGCTGAATTAATATTTGCGGATAACTGTACCAGGATAATAGAATCCGAGTATCTCTTTGTAATTGTGTTTTTTTCTCGCCATCCCCTCGGCGCCCCACTGGCTCATCCCGACTCCATGCCCGTAACCTGAACCTTTAAAATGGATTTTATCTCCATCAATGACAACATTAAACCTTTCACTTTTTAAAACTGAGTAACCTATCATCCGTCTTACATCCTTGGCAGTCAGCACGAGTACGCCGTCGGTTACTGTCTTTACGAGATCGTTTTGCGTATTTACATTTAT
This sequence comes from Spirochaetota bacterium, assembly GCA_041306845.1. Classification (GTDB taxonomy): domain Bacteria; phylum Spirochaetota; class GWE2-31-10; order GWE2-31-10; family GWE2-31-10; genus JBFZEO01. The sequence goes on along the minus strand of JBFZEO010000230.1, from coordinate 3,745 downwards.
CTCGTTTAGATGAAGGATTTTCTTTATATTTGGAATGGTATCACTGTATTCCCATGATGCGCCCGGCATTCCGATAGAAAAAGGATCCTCTTTCGCTGTGAGATATCCGAAATCGGATGAGGAACCAAAATACTCATTCCCGCTAACAAGACGACCGCCCGAGTTAGAATGAAAATAGGCAACTATCGGTTTATCATTATCGGTTAATATTTCACCATAGGTAAGATTAATTGCCCTGTTTAACCTGGATAAAAACTTGCTGTCAACTATGTCACTATAACCGTTATAAACCTGATATGAGGTTGTATCGTCAACATCATAGATCCTTCCGGAGATATTATTGAACAAAAACCGCATGGAATATGTCCGCGCGACAACCGCCTGCGCCTTTATAGCCTCGAGAGAGAAAGAGAGCGGAACCTCAGAAGCCACGACGGAGAGGAGATAGGTTTCAACCGGCAATTCGTTGATTATATAAAAACTATCTTTATAAGGATAAATTATGATTATCCCGGGATATTTTCTGTTATTAACAGTTATTAAACCGCTTTCCGCCGATATACCGACCGGACTATCGTAGATTCTGCCGTTTATTACATTACCGCTTACGGATATTTTATCTTCAGTAAGATTAATTTTATCTTTGGATATATAGTCGAACATATAGAGATTATCACCGCTGATAATCGAACTTTGACCGGCTGACAACCGGACTCTGATCGTTATCGAACGGTCGGTATTGTAGGCGATGTGCTCGAACTTTGATTTGCATCCCGAAAAAAGTACCATAATATTCAGCAACAAAACACTAATTATTAAATAGATTTTTTTCATCATCTGCTTCCGGTTTTAAATTATATGGCACTCCGAGGTGTTCGTAGGCCTTTCGTGTCGCCATTCTCCCTTTAGGTGTCCTCTTGAGGAGTCCCATTTGAATGAGATAAGGCTCGTAAACATCCTCAATCGTCTCTATCTCCTCTCCGATACTTATCGCAATCGTTTTGCCTCCGACAGGACCGCCGTCGTATTTTTCTATTATTATTTTAAGCATTTCGATATCATTCTTGTCGAGTCCTATAGAGTCGATGGAGAGCCTTCGTAGGGAATGTTCGGCAACTTCCCTATCGATAACATTACTGTTGTTTATCTGGGCAAAATCCCTTATTCTCCTCAGAATCCTGTTGGCAACTCTCGGCGTTCCCCGTGACGAAAAAGCGATCATCTCGGCTGCCGCTTTATCTATGTTCACGTTGAGAAGTCTCGCAGACCTGTTTATAATCGTGACGAGTTCTTCCTTGTTATAAAACTCAAGTTTCTCAGAGATCCCGAAACGGGCAATGAGCGGTGACGAAAGGAGTCCCTTCCTCGTCGTGGCTCCGATCAGTGTAAAAGGCTCAATGTCTATCTTAAGCGTTTTAGCAGCCGGCCCCTGACCGATCACGATATCTATGACAAAATCCTCCATGGCAGTATAAAGGATCTCCTCAACACTCTTATTAAGCCTGTGTATCTCATCTATAAAGAATATATCTCCGCGCTGGATATCCGTGAGGATTGCGGCAAGATCACCGACTTTAGTGAGAACCGGGGCATTTGTTGATTTAAAATTAACGCCCATCTCACTGGCAACTATGTTTGATAGAGTTGTCTTCCCGAGTCCCGGCGGCCCCGACAGGAGAATGTGATCCAGGTGCTCACCGCGCTGCTTCGCAGCTTCTATATAAACCTTAAGATTGTTCACAAATTTATTCTGACCGATAAAATCTTTAAGTTCTCTGGGACGGAGTGAGATATCGTATTCATCATTGTTTAAATTAAGTTCTTTTGCCATATCTATATATTTTTAAGTAGTTTTTTTATATCTTTAGAGATATCGTTTTCATACGGTTTAATCTGTTTCATAGATTTAATTATCTCAGTTTCCTTGTAACCCAACGACTTCATCGCTTCCATCAGAGTCACCTCATAACTATCCCCGGAACCGCCCGTAAATTTCACACTACCTTTAAGATCGAGGATTATCTTGCGAGCTGTTTTATCGCCAATGCCCGGTATTTTCTTGAGAGCATCAACATTCTCCCCCTCAATAAACTCATAGATAGCACTAAAATCATAATGGGAAAGTATATTAACAGCGGCTTTCGGACCAATGCCGGAGACTTTTATCAGATAATTGAACCCTTTTTTGGTATCACGGGAATTAAAACCGTAGAGGGACATACTGTCCTCCCTGTGAATTAATACTGTGTAGACGATTATCACTTTACCGGTCATCGCCCGGAGCGAGTTTATATCGCTAAGCGGCATGAACACTTCGTATCCGACCGAATTGCATTCCACAACAACAAAGTTGTCGCCGATCTCTGTCAATTCACCTTTTAAATAATTTATCATTCGCTTTATTTATCCTGTTCATAGTTCTTGCGGTATTTATGTGAGTAATGGCTATCGCTATTCCGTCAACCACGTCGTCCTGACTCGGGATAACACCATCCTTTATAATGAGGGAAACTATCTCTTTAACCTGAGATTTTACGGCACGTCCATATCCTATAATCGACTGTTTAACCTGCAGCGGAGTGTACTCGCTTATGGGAATGGAATTGTTCTGCAGCGTCAGAAGTATCACCCCTCGCGCCTGAGCCACCGTCATCGCAGTCTTAACATTCTTAGCAAAAAAAAGTTCCTCCACCGCGGCGCTGTCAACAGGGAACATCTTTATTATCTCATTGAGTTCCGAATTTATCTGCTGCAGTCGCTCCGGCAGACCGCTGGCCGACGGTGTCTTTATCAATTGAGAATGGAGAAGTGCGAACTTTCCATTCTCAAACTCCACAACACCGACACCCACCCGTTCGATGCCCGGATCTATCCCTATAACTACCACTTAACCCTGATAATCATCAGGGATCTTAACATTACAATAAACTGCCTGAACATCATCAAGATCCTCAAGTCTCTCAATGAGGGCGAGAACCTTTTCAACTTTATCAGCCGGTACTTCCTGCATAGTGTCGGGCACCATCGTCACTTCAGCCGACAGACGAGGAATGGAAGCCTCATCAAACGCCTTGAGAACAGCCTCAAAACTGTCAGGAGGCGTATAAACACAAACGTTACCTTCATCCTGCTCTATATCATCAGCTCCGGCATCGATCCAGATCTCCATAGCTTTTTCTTCCGTAATAACAGAACCGTCAAACATAATAACGCCTTTTTTGTTGAACATATAGGAAACACAACCGTTCGCACCGAGGTTTCCGCCGTTTTTAGAAAGTATAGACTTTACATCGGAAGATGTTCTGTTTCTGTTATCTGTCATTATATCCATGAGGATAGCAACACCGTCCGGGCCGTAACCTTCATAAGAAAACTCATCATAATTGGATCCGCCTATCTCGCCCGTTGCCTTTTTGATAGCCCTCTCGATAGTGTCCTTAGGCATATTGGCTTCCCTTGCCTTAAGCACTATCGTTCTCAGTCTCGGATTGCCCTCCGGATCACCGCCTCCAATCTTAGCTGCTACACTCAGCTCTCTAAGTATTTTAGTAAAAATTTTCGCTCTTTTTTTATCATTAGCACCTTTTTTATGCTGAATGTTAGCCCATTTACTATGTCCGGACATCTCAAATCACCTCATATTATTATAAAGATTAGTTTTTATATTAAGGGCATCTTTAATAACCTCACTTGGTTTCATACTCTCTTTTTCTCATATACTTCGTCGCTGAAATCCCCACATAAA
>JBFZEO010000229.1:0-5611 GCA_041306845.1 Spirochaetota bacterium | reverse complement strand
TTTAAGATATAATAAACTGCGATACTTGTAAAAAAGCTGTCCGGAAAAGCAGGGCAGCTTTTTTATACTGACAACGCTACTCAAAATTTTTCATCGGATTATGCTTGTGTTTCCTGTCCTTTACAAGAATCGATGTTGTCATAACGTCACTCTTTGAATTAAAAACAATATCGTGTCCCATGCAGAGTCCCATTGATATATTCATTTCTGTTTTGTTTTCTGATAGATACGCAGCCTGTCCGGCCGGGTTGCAGGATATCCCATTCACCTCACGCCCAAGAAGATCCTTTGCAGCGATACCGCCTGTTTTACACCCGACAGAGACAACCTCAAAATGTTCGGCAAGGGTATCATGGAGAATCTTAGCCTCTTTGGTAAACATCCCGCAATGAGCAATCCCGATCTTCTTCAATCCCATGGCTTTTGAGAAACTTATCAATTCCTCAACCCTGCTCCCCTGCGGCATCTTGCCATCCTCGGCAGCATTCATAATTTTAATATCATCCTTAGTATAAATCTCTTTATCCATAAAAAACTCCTTTCCAGTACAATTTTAAAGTGTAATAAAGAAAAATCTTAAAATCAGATATTTTACATAATTATTTACATTGCCCGGCGGAGTTGAGATATGTCCATGCAATCAACCGCAATTATTAGATTGAATTGCTTATCAGTGGGGAATCCTTTAGGAAAGACCTGATAAGTATTTTAAATATTTCCTGGCTGTATTGTATCTTTTTATCCTTTTCTTTAAACTTCTTGTCATATTCAGCTGCATCTTCTTGATTGTATTTAAAAACATCACTTTGTTCCACTTTCCATTTTTTTTTACCAAAAAATCCCGGTTTAATCTCTAAAACAAGTAGTCCCAAAGGGAACTCGCCATCGATATTGCTAACATTATAATCTATGCCATTTTTAAATCCATGCTTACAATAATTGTGCGGATCTCCGTAAATGATAATTGCAGGAATATTCATTTCTTCCACTAACCTTTTTGTTTTCTCAATTAGCGCTGTTCCTATTCCTTTTCTCTGAAAATCAGGATGGACACATAATGGGCCAAAAGAAACTACCGGAACTTTTTCAAAATCATCGCTTATAAGGACTGATTTTGAATACATGATGGAACCTATTATATTCCCATCGACCTCTGCAACATAATCAAGTTCAGCAATAAAATCTTTATGATCTCTCAAAATGTGACATAAATAATGTTCATCACACCCCGGCATATACAGGTTCCAGAACGCTTCTCTTGTCAGCTCTTCAACTTTTGAGTAATCGTCTTCTGTTTCCAGACGCATGTTTATATTCATTCTATTAATCTCCTTATCCACACTTCATCTTTAAAATTCATAAAACAAAGCTCCATTCTCACACAATGAATTCCATAATACTTTTTTAAGTCACCTCCTGTTATCGCTACTATATCTAAAAAATATGATCCAGTTTCTTAATCGGTATCTTTTATATTTATCATTCCAATGAAACTACAACCTATAATCAGGACAATCTGTTTAAAATCACTAATTTTGGACAAGCATTAACATGCTGATAGGGAGTTTTATGAGCTTCGTTTTGTATTTATGATTATTTCAAATAATATATGCGTTTCATAAAAAAAAGTCTACGAAAAAGATTAATAATAAGTTCATCACTCAAAAGGACTTTTCCTATAGATTCGTTAGACATCTCAAATTATTTCAATTGTTAAGCCATGTTAGAAAATAGTGTTGACAACATACAATTTTTTAAGGAAACCTGTGGGGTGTATAGTTTCACATGCTTTCGCAGAGTAGGTGTTATACGGATTCAGGATAAAGTATAACATCAAAGGCTGGTATTATTTTTATAATTTTTGCTATTTGGTAAATATCCATTATAATATAGTAGGGGATAGAATATAATGCGTTTTTATAAATTTAAAACAATTGCAGGACGTATAAATTCTGGATATTTAGTTGTTATACTCCTTTTAGTAATGCTGCTTATTTTTGTTGGAATATTTTCATTCAACTACACAAGACAATATAATGTTTTACTTGATTCCATTATAAAAGCGAATAACATTCACGCTCTTTCCAATCAACATACGTACTCTATAATAAAAAAATTAGGTGTTGCAAGAGAGGAGATATATAATAGTTCTTTAGAGACTCAACAGCAGATAGAAAACAATATTGTAGATTTAAAAAAGATAATTTCAAAGTCAAAGAAAAGCAGGATTTACCTTGATGGGATTATTAATCTAGTAAATACATATTTTGAGATGTTAAAAGAGATTTCAAATGACCGATCTCTTTCAATGTCTGAAGTTACAGAAAAATATAATGAAGTAAGAAAAATTAACGGATTTATTGATGAAGAGGTTAAAAAATTTGCAGGCGTTCAATTATTGGAAAGCAGAGTTATTAAGGAAGAAATTAATAATCGGGCGTTATTGACACAAATTACAAGTCTTATTATTATTATCATAATCATAATATTATCCTTTATTTTTGCCTTAACTATAGCTAAAGATATAACTAAAACACTCAATAAAATTATAGATAATTCTTCAAATATTGCCGGAGGCAATTACGAAGTTGGTAGTATTATAATTGATTCAAGGGATGAATTAAGGTCACTTGCAGAAGCATTTAATATTATGACTTCTAAAATAAAAACTAATTTTTCAGAAATTAAATATTTAAAGAGTTATTTAGCAAATATAATAGAATCTATGCCTTCTGTTTTAATCGCCATCGATGAAGCAGGAACGGTTACACAATGGAATCATGCTGCAATGGAATTTACTGGAATAAATGAAACAGAGGCTCTTGGTAAAAACTTATACGATCTTGCTCCATTCCTTTGTAAATTTAAAAGACATTGTGATGAAATAGTAACTGGACATAAAAAAGAAGAATTTCATCGAGAGCAATTTATAGATGATCAAACAAGATTTCAGGATATTACATTATTCCCTCTGAGTGCAGACAGTATACATGGAATAGTATTAAGGATTGATGATATTACAGAAATGGAGAAAAAAGAGGAACAATTAAGACAAGCGCAAAAAATGGAGACTATCGGCACCTTAGCCGGCGGATTGGCTCACGATTTTAATAATGTACTTGGCGGTATACTTGGTTCATTGTCAGTTTTAAAGAGAAAGTTAAAATTAACAGAGACATTGGATAAAAAGATAATTGATGAGTATTTAGATTTAATTGGAGAATCAGGAGCAAGAGCAGTTGATATGGTACAGCAGCTCCTTTCACTCTCAAGAAAACACAATCTGTTATTAATCCGAATGGATTTGAATGATTCTTTAAAAAATATAATGAAATTATGCACAAATACTTTTGATAAATCGATTGATATTTCATTCAACTTTTACAAACAGAACGCAGTCATAAAAGGAGATCCAACTCAGATAGAACAAGTTCTGTTAAATTTATGCATTAATGCAGAGCATGCAATGACCATTATGCGTAAGCCGGACGAGAAACAGGGGGGTAATTTAATTGTTGATATTCAAAAAACACGAGCTGATTGTTATTTCCTTGATAGGCATCCGGAAGCTCTGGAAGGTAATTACTGGCAAATCTCAATACGTGACACAGGCATTGGAATTGAAAAAAAAATATTATCCAAAATATTCGATCCATTTTTTACAACAAAAGAAAAGGGCAAAGGCTCCGGTCTTGGTCTTGCAATGGTTTATAATATTATAAAACAGCATAACGGGTTTATCGATGTGTATTCTGAACCTGGACTTGGTTCGTCATTCAATGTGTATATTCCGGTTCTGGAATTAAAAATTGTGGATTACGGTATAAAGGAAGATCTTAAGATGGAAAAGGGAGATGGTTTAATACTTGTAGTTGATGATGAAGAAATCATAAGAAAAATTGCAGGAGACATATTAAAAGAGTGCGGGTATGATGTGATCTATGCTGTTGACGGAGAAGAAGCAATAGAAATATATCGAGAAAAACATAATTTAATTAAGGGTGTTTTATTAGATATGGCAATGCCTAAAAAATCCGGTAAAGAATGTTTTGTTGAATTAAAAAGAATAAACAATGATGTTAAGGTAATAGTCTGTTCAGGATTCCGTAAGGATGAAAGAGTTGAAGATGTATTAAAACTTGGAGTAAAAGATTTTATCCAGAAACCATATACATTTGAAAAACTATCAAAAGCCATAAATTTATTGTTTAGTTAATTGCTCTTTATCAATAAGCTTCACGGGAACTTTGATTTCATGATCTACTTTTTCACCATCAAAATATTTATAAGCTGTTTTCGCTGCAATTTTTCCTATCTCCTCCGGAAACTGTTTTGCAGTTGCCGTCATTTTGCCCTTTTTTATCATTTCCATAGCAATCTCAGTTCCATCAACCCCATAAATTATCGTACCTTTCAGTTTTCCCCATTTTTCCAGAGCTGCAATGACTCCGAACGCAGTCGGATCATTAAGACACATTACAACATCTATCTTTTCATTGGTATTTTTAATGATTTTTTCCATAACAGGCATTGCGACTTCTGTCTGACCAAGGCTTGACCCTCTGTCTATAATTTTAAGTTCCGGAAAATCTTTGATGTATTCTTCAAATCCTCTAATTCTATCCAATCCAGATTTTGCTTCAGGATGCTCAAGTATAACAATATTTGCTTTTGAAATATTTAATTTTTTAGTGAGATGCTCGGCACACAATACTCCGGCATTAAAATTATCTGAAGCTATAGTTGAAACAACTAAATTATCATCATAAACAGGAGCATCCACAACAAAAACTGGTATCTTTGCTTTATTTGCAATCTCCAGACCTTTTTTTATACCTTTCCAATCAACCGGATTGAGAAAAATGGCATCCACTTTCTGGGCAGCGAGATTTTCAATTCCATCGATTTGATTTTCGTTATCCAATTTAGGATCAAAAACAATAAGTTGATCATTCTTTAATTTCACAATCTCTTCAACTCCACTATTTAAGACTTCAAAGAATGAATTATTTAAAGTCATGTAAGTTGCCCCAAAACGTTTCACTTTTACTTCCTCTTTAGCCTGTTTACATCCATACGAGAGAAGAAAGATCAACATAGCCATCAAAGAAAATATAATTTTTTTCAGCATAATTTCCCCCATACTTTATTATAATTAACATACACTTTAATTTCATGATTTAAGTTATTATTAATGCAACTTTAATTTCAGATGCCATTTTATATGAGAGAATGGAATGGATTTACCTCATATAACATCTTCAAGGGCAATAAGAGTTGAAAGTTCAAGATCTTTATTTTCAAAGATAATTTTACCATCGAACTGATTATTGTAATATCGTGATTTCTGCATTTTTAAACTCCTAAACAACGATTACAGGATTGTACTCAAGCAACAACTTGAGTCTGAAAACAGTCATGAACAAAATCTTTTGACAGGATAATGTGATTATAATCCTTGCTACAGAAGAATACCATCATCATATGGGCAGCCATATGTCGATGGGGGAGAGGGATCTCGATTGCACTTTTGACATATGGGCAGCCATATGTCGATAGTAAACATGAGTCTAAGATTTTAGAAGTGTCCTTGATAAAACAGCTTAATAAT
>JBFZEO010000226.1:0-5258 GCA_041306845.1 Spirochaetota bacterium | reverse complement strand
CCTACTTTGTTTTTCTACGAAACAATTTACAATATTTTATTTTTATAATCAATAATATTATACATATTTTCTTAAGAATTCCAGAGTGTCCCGATTATTCTGCCAATGTTCAATTACAAACACTGTTTTCATGCCGGCTTTCTTGTAATTTATGAAAAATGAGTCAAAGTTTATAGTACCGCTTCCTGGAGTTGTGTGAGAGTCTTCATTTCCGTTGTTGTCATGTACGTGCATTATTGGAATGTTTATTCTGTAATTTATAAGCCGGTTGACGTATTCTACAGGATCAAATTTATTCACCCAGCAATGGCCTATGTCAAAAGTTGCCGATATGTCGGGATGTTTTTTTGATAAAGTCTGCATGAAATCTATATAATTATTGTTGTAGATCACGTTTTTATCTGGAATGGTATTTTCTACGGCAATGAATACCGATTTGTCGATATTATCTGATAAGAAGTCAAAAACTTCGTAAGATAATTTGTTAAAATGGACTGTTACCGAATATGGCTTCAGGGAATTTACAAATTTTATCAGTTTATCAACATTCTCATCAGCACTAAAATAATCCGAGATCGGGGCATGTACAGTGTAGGTTAGGTGAAATCTCTCTCTGTAATCGTTGAGTTTTTTGATGTCGATATCATCATATGTGTATCCGTCGAAGAAAATGTCGAAACACTCAACTCCGCTTTTAACCGTAAAATCTAATTCGTCATAAAAATCTATGCCGTTGTACCTTGAACTCTGAAAAGCTATCATTATCTTACTCCGGCTGCCATTCTAACATAATCTATAAAAATGGTTTAATTTTTTTTGTCATCTGTTGCAGCTCATGCAAAAAATCTATAGAAATAAAGTATTTTTGCAAGAGGCTCTATTAAAAAAAAATAAATATTACCGAAAGATATGGGAGAACTATAATTATTTTTATGGCAGGATTATTATGACGAATAGAATGACTTTTTTATTGATGACAGTTTTTTTTCTCTGCGTTGCCGGATTGTTCGGTAGGGAAGAGGTGCTTATTGATTTCAGTAATCTTAGAGATACAACGGTTGACTTTTCAACACTTTATACGACCGGATGGGGCGCTGATGATCCGGAAGCACGGAAGCAGATGGCTACCGACCTTGATCCTAAAAAATGGTCAGTATGTGTAAACAGTTCGTCTAAACTGCCTGTGGCTATAAATAAAACGTATGCGCTTTCTGTAGATAAATCATTGACTTATCCAGGTAAAGTTGTACTTGGGGTAAGGACTTTCTTTCCTGAAAGGGGGGCAAATTCCTATGTTGAGATCTCTCCGCCTTTTGATATTCCTTCTTATTACGACGATCCGAATAACAGAGACGGAATGGGGACTTATTTTATCAATAAGGGGATTGTCAGGAATGTTGGTGTGATGAGAAAAATATCCGTTAGAGTTTTGGGAAATAATTTTAATTACGGTTTATATCTGAGGATAAAGAATCGTAACGAAGAGTATAAAGATATCTATATGGGGTGTTTAAATTTTCTCGGATGGCGTGATCTTGTTTGGGTAAATCCTAATTATGAGCAGGATAAGAAAGATAGGGAGTTAAAAAAGAGTGTTTTACCGTATTATCCTGATGAGTATCCGTATATAAAATTTGTAGGTTTTGTTATAAATAGAGATCATACAGAGCGAACCGGTAATTTTACAACAATGTTCAAAGAGGTTTCCATCGAGTTTGATGAACACTTCTTAAAACTGGATAATTACGAGTACCTGCAGGAAGACATTTTTAACATATACAGAGAGGAACTTTTGTTGAGAGCTTCTAAAGAGATGGAAAAAGTGAATAGAAGAATCTACACAAAGTGGCTCGAGGAAAAGAGGATGGATGGCGGGAAATAGGTTCTTTCCAATTATAGTGATAAAAAAAATATGTAGCTTGGAAACATGTTTTATTCAAGGGGAATTCTTTTACGGGAATTTCCCTTTTTTTAAAGTACGGAGCAGTCTGTTACTTTATATGAGAGTGCCGGTATATAGAGGTGCCCTTTAGGGTAATTAGTAGTATCCTTTAATAAGTCTTCAGTAAGTTTTTTATAAATTCATCTTTTTTGATCTGTTCTTTGCTTAACTGCTCTTTGTTCTGGGTGAGAGCGTTGAGGAATTTTATTCCTGATTTCTTATTTTTAAAGTTAGGATATAAAAGATTATCGATGTAATTATTTAAATCGGTATCGAGTTTTACCGTTTTATTAGCAGGAATAATCATTTTTCCGGTGAGGATACTGGTTCTTTGGGCTTCACTAACCAGATTTTTCTGCATATCCTCACTCAGTAAAAAGTTTATAAACTCGTTTATTTCGGCGGTTTTACCGGAGCTTTTTGAGTTTATACCGATGCAGTTTTGTTTGAGTGAGAGATGTTTTAGATCTGATATGAGTGATACTGTGTAAATTTCAGGGTTGAGAGCCGATGCTTTCTGCATATAAGTCATATCAAATTTCAGAATTCCTTTTTTGAGAATGAGCGGACGTTCTGTTTTGATATTATTTTTTATGTAGATATCGGTTATGTTGCCGTCACCGGTTATCATGTTAAAGTTGTTGTAGAGATTGAAACATTCGGATAATTTTTCCTTATCGATCTCTGGTTTATTGTTTGTTTCGGTGAATTCTATTCCACCTATAAAATAGTAATCTGCCTCAGGAAGTTCTGTAAGTCTCGGAATGAACCCGAATGTCATGTTTGTCAGTTCTGTTTTGTTGAGCGATATCGCAGTCTTACGGAACTCATCAAATGTTATCTGTCTGTCTAATTTTATATACTGTGCTGTTTTCTGCAATGCTACAATTACCGGGAAGTCGGCGCTATATGGAACAAGAGTTTTACCATTCTGCAAAAATGCACTGTATAACCCTTTATAAAGGTTGTTTTTTATCTTATCGTTCAACTGAATCTCTGTGAATCCGAGTTTTTTAGGGTCGGAATCGGGAAAATATGCTCCGGCAATAATGTCATAATTGAGCATATTTGAAGTTGTGTTTGAGGTGAATATATTTGCGGACTGCTCATCGAGGAGTGTGCACTTTATCTTCATTCTGCTTGAAAGATTGTATCTCGAGACGGCATCGAGCAGATTAGCATCGTCGGTTAGCATCTTTATGTTGTTGTTGCTGCACGATATGACAAAAAATAATATGAAATTTAATATACAAAATCTCTTCATTGTGTGTGCATAATAAAAGAAATTATGATATATGTCAAAGGGATATGCTGATTAATTGTTTTTGACGGGGTTAAGAATGAATAAAGTTTTTATTGCTTATCTGAAATCTGCTTTTAGAGTTACCTTAAAATTACTGTTCATATCGATATTCTTCGCTTGCGATAATGAGGCACCTGTGATAAATAGTCCGATCTATAACTTTGTCTGCTATGATTCTGACGGCATAGGCGGCAGCAAGAGGAGTATATATCTCTCGGTTCATTTTATGCTCTATGACGGGAATGGGGTAGAGGATATAGTATCCATTGATCTTGTTAATAGAATAAATGACTACAGATGGCATATAGAAAAGAAAAATATCGAAGAGACTATTTATGGGGACAACACATATTATGGTTACTCCTTTTTTGAGTACAATGGTGCGCAGTCTGTTTTACTTGGTGAATATCTTATTCAGGTTGAGGATAGTGTCGGGAATGTTACTGAGTATCCGTTATATGTAGAGACTGATAATGCTAACAAGGGCGAATTTAAATTCCCAGATTATAAATATGAGATTAATATAAAAGATAATAAACTCACAGTTACCGGAGTTGACTATAGTTCCCTAGAGTACTGTTTTACAAACGATCCGTCCATTTTTAATAACTCGAGGATGAAACATCTCAAAGGGAGCGATGTTGCATTAACTAAAAAAAATAGCGGAACTATCTATAACGTATCTGTCAGGCTAAATATTGATGATGAGGAAAAGATTGTTTTCTTTACGAGAAACATAAAATATTAGTTTGGAATTTGATTTTTTTGAGAACTGTGACGAATAAAATTAAGATGAATAAATAAGTTTGTTGTTTTTAGGATTGTAAAAAATGGCTGGTTGTTGGAATGGGTGAAAAAGAGCAGTATATAAAACTTTTGAATAAATATAATTATCTTCTCAAACTTTACAAGTCAAACAAACTTGTTCTTAACAGACTCCTGAAAAAATATGTAATAATAAACAAGAAAATGATAATCATGAAGAATAAATCGAGTAAAGCTGTTCAAGCACTTGTTGAGAAATATGTGGAAGATAAATACCAGGCTATTTTTGATTCAAAGAAGAGGATTGTGTCTGTTTCCGAAAAATTTCTCAAAGATATAGATTTTGACAGGATGGAATTTGCACAATCTTTCTATGTTGATACTTTGTTCGAGAAGTATTTACCGGAAATTGATGATAAAAACAGCTCGGTTGATATCCCACCGTTTCAGTTTCCCATTCTCATAAAAAACTGGGATACTACAGACGGATATCCGTATCTTCACTTTAAGATCTACGGTAAACTTAAATTTATCCATAAAAAAAATGATTACTTCTACTTTTTGACTATTGAAGATATTACCTCTGAAGTTGAGCTGAATTATATACAAAATACTGACTATGTTATAAGATCGCTTTCTATCAATAATCTGTACCTGCAGCAGGCAAAGAAAAATGTTGAAGTTCATAAGGTTATGCTTATTCTGCTGACATGTTCGCTTGTTGAGGAACATAATAAGGAGACTTCGGAGCATCTCAGGCGGATCCAGGAAGTGACAACTATCATAAGTGAACATGCGAAGAAGATGGGAATAATTAATATTGAGAATGGAGATGTTAATGAATTTGTTAAAGATATAAATTACACATCGGTTTTTCACGATATTGGTAAAATGGGGGTTCCGGTTGACATTCTTACAAAAGTGGGTCGTTTAACTTCCGAGGAATTTGATATTGTTAAGAAACATACCATAATAGGTGCTAATTACATTAAAAAAATCAGAGATTTTTTCAGAAATGATGCGGATTATTCGTCTTATGCTGGGTTTCTTAATGTTCCTTATAATATCTGTTTGTACCACCATGAACGGTGGGACGGCACCGGTTATCCGGCTAAGATGAAGGGGAATGAGATTCCTATTGAGGCTAGAATTGTTTCTGTTGCCGATGTTTACGATGCAATAAGAGCTAACAGGTCCTATGATCATGCCCGTAGTCACGAAGAGGCTGTTGAAATTATAACTAAGGAG
>JBFZEO010000217.1:0-12642 GCA_041306845.1 Spirochaetota bacterium | reverse complement strand
CGCTGAAATCCCCACATAAACAGATTATGCTGCGGCTTCAGCTTCTCGTCTATGAGAAAAACTACTTTGTTTGAAATGCAAAGCAGGTTATTAGAGGTGCCCTTTAATTTGATTTAAAATCTATTTTTTTTACAATACCCATTGTTGACATTATATTATTTTTATGATAGTTTTCAAAAAATGACCATTTGGTCATATTGACTCAGGAGGATATGATGTCAAGAAGAGTTGTAGTTACAGGTTTTGGAACATTAAACCCTTTAGCAACTAATGTTAATGATACCTGGAATAAATTATTAGCCGGTGAATCCGGAATCGATAAAATTAAAAGTTTTAATGTAGAAGAATTTAAATGTCATATCGGCGGAGAGTTGAAGAGCTTTACTCCGTCAGATTACTTTCTCGATAATAAACTTGCCAATAAGATGGACAGATCTCAGCAGTTTGCATTTGCAACGACGATTGAGGCTGCCAAGATGGCAAAGATACCTATGTATAACCCGGAGGATCACTCTATCAAACTTCCCGGGTTTGAGGATTTTGAATATCCGGTGAGTGATCCTTATAGATTTGGCGTGCTTATGGGTATCGGAGTCGGCGGGATTACCTCGTTTCAGGAACAGATGAGAGTTCTTGTGGAAAGAGGTCCTCGTAGAGTAAGTCCGTTTCTCATTCCTAAGATGATTGTTAACCTTGCCGGCGGCTGGGTTGCGCAGGGTGTGAATGCAAAAGGGATAAATACTACTTATGTAACTGCCTGTGCGTCAAGTACCAATGCTATAGGTGAGGCTTTCCTTGCTATAAAAGCTGACAGGGCAGATATGATAATAACCGGAGGATTTGAAGCCGGGATATGTGAAACAGCCTATGCTGGTTTTGGTAATATGCATGCATTGTCAACAAACAACGAAAATCCGACTAAAGCATCACGACCGTTTGATAAAGACAGAGACGGGTTTGTAATGGGTGAGGGCGGAGCTACGATAATACTTGAAGAGTATGAACATGCAGTTAAGAGAGGTGCTACTATATATGGTGAGATAGCTGGTTACGGATTGACAGCTGATGCTTATCACATAACTTCACCCGATCCTAGCGGTGATGGTGCGGTGAGAGCGATGAACGATGCGATCAAGATGGCCGGAATTACTCCGGAAGATATTGATTACATCAATGCTCATGGAACTTCAACAGGACCTAATGACAGGATGGAAACTGAAGCTATCAAAAAACTTTTTGGTTCACATGCAAAGAAACTTTCGGTAAGTTCGACAAAATCTATGACAGGTCACCTTTTAGGCGGTGCCGGAGCGCTTGAGGCTCTTGTTATCATGAAGAGCTGTGCTGAAGATAAGGTTCCGCCTACTATCAATCTTGATAATCCTGACGAAGGGATGGATCTTGATTATGTACCTAATAAAATGAAGTCGAGACAGGTTAAATACGCATTGAGCAACTCTTTTGGGTTCGGCGGACATAATGCTGTAATACTTGTGAAGAAATTTAACTAACTAAGGGGAATTTGATGGACTATAAAAATAAAGTTGTACTCGTTACCGGCGGATCAAGAGGGATCGGTAAAGGGATCGCAGAAAAATTTGCATCTCTCGGAGCGAGTTTGATAATAACATCCAGATCGGATGAGAGTAAAAAAGTTGCGGATGAAATATCTGCTAAGTATAATGTAAAAGTTATCGGTGTTCCTGGAGATGTTTCAAACGAAGCTGATGTAAAAGCTCTTTTTGAAGTGATACAGAAGGAGTTCGGTAAACTTGATGTTTGTGTTAATAATGCCGGTATAAGCAAAGACTCATTGACGATGAGAACTAATGTTGCTGATTTTGACTCTGTTATAAGCACAAATCTGAGAAGCGTTTTTCTTGTTTCAAAAGAGGCAATGATAATGATGATGAAGGAAAAATATGGAAGAATTATCAATATGTCTTCGATCATCGGTATAAAGGGTAATAAAGGGCAGCCGTCTTATTCTGCATCAAAGGCTGGTATAATAGGGCTTACTCTTACTATGGCAAATGAAGTTGCTTCGAGAAATATAACTGTGAATGCGATAGCTCCTGGATTTATAAATACAGATATGACTAACGCTCTTCCCGAAAAAATAAAAGAGCAGTATTTAGATATTATACCTATGAAGAAATATGGGGACGTTGAAGATATTGCTGAACTTACTGCATTCCTGGGAAGCGATAGTGCAAAATATATAACCGGACAGACAATTGCTGTTGACGGCGGGATGCTTTTAGTTTAATATCTAAGCCTCATGCAAAAATATTTTTGTATGAGATTTATTATAATGCGATTATATCGCATAACGGCGCACTTAAAATCAAGTTTACTTGATTTTTGCAAGAGGCTCGTTAATTTATAAATAACAGCTAAGGAGAAACAATGCTTGATCTAAGTTACCAGGGGAAAGATTTTCCTGAGTTCCATTTTGAAGTAGAAAGATGCAAGATAAAAGAGCTTTGTACAGCAATCGGCGATGATAATCCGCTTTTTTATGATAAAGAGTATGCTGTACAAAACGGATATAAAGATATACCGGCACCATTAACATTCCCCACGCTCATAAACTTTTGGGGGTACACAGATCTGTGGAAAAACTTGACGCTTATGGGGGTTGATGTTAAAAAACTGCTCCATGCAAAAGAGGAATATGAGTATCTCGCTCCGATTTATCCCGGAGATAAACTTACCGGAAAAGTAAGTGTTGATTCTATGAGAGACTCTTCTGCGATGGATATGGTAACATTCAAGAGTGTTTTTTCTCGGGATAACAAAGAGGTTCTGATCGCAAAGATGACAATAGTTGTGCCTAAAGGAGCTGTTTAATCATGATAAAGTGGGAAGATATAACAGAAAATATGGAAATACCGTCGATAACTAAGGATCCGATAACTCAGGTGCAGCTTGTGAGATATGCTGGAGCATCCGGAGACTTCAATCCGATCCATACCGTTCCTGACTATGCCAGAGAAGCCGGTCTTGACGGGACAATCGCTCATGGTATGCTCATTATGGGTATGATGGGGCAGATGATCTCTTCGTTTGCCGGAGTTAAGAATGTTAAACGGTACGCAGCATCATTCAAAAACATCACAAAACCCGGAACAGTTCTTATCTGCAAAGGTGTTATAAAAAGAAAAATAGAGAATGGTTCTGAAAAGACTGCGGAATGCAAGGTTTGGGTCGAAGATACGGCTGGTGACATAAAATTAGAGGGCAAGGTTTCTCTTTCGTTTTAAGGTTTAGAGTTAATTATTTAGTGAAAATGCGGAATGTGCACGATGTGATACTCCGCATTTTTATTTTTTACAGCTCTGTTGACAATTTTACAAGCAAATAGTAAAGTATCTGTATGTGTAGTGATAAAATTTATAATGTATTTATGATAACAACCAACCTCCCCGATTCCATTGCAAAGGCTAAGCATGCCGATAAATATTGCAGATATTTTGTGTCTGATATCGATGATTTACTTGATTTAGATGTTGATGGGATTGATAAGATGAAGGAGAGTAATCTTGTTGTTATAAGTCATTTAAATTGTGAAGATAAAGTGTTTAAAGATAAGGTAATCGAGTTTTTTTCAAAGAAATTTAATTTTACAGTACCGTACTGTCTCATCATATCTGATAAAAGCATGTCTCCTGATGAGGAGTTTGATGTCTATTCTAAAGAAAATTACTACTTTGTATATGATGAGACAAGTGATAAATATAATGAACTCCTCCATCTGTTTGTAAGATCTGTGTTCAGTAAATTAAAATATATAACAAGAATTAATAGTTACATCGTTGACGCTTTTCAGACCATAATAAATGCTCAAATAATTGAGGATCAAAAGAATGAGATAATTAAGTTAAATAACGAGTTAAATAAACTTTCAAAAACTGATTACTTGACTAATGTTCTTAACAGAAGAGCTTTTTTTGACATTCTCGAATCGGAGCGCAAGAGAACTTATAGAAACTATTGGAGAATGTGTAATACGGAAAAAATTGATTTAACTGATATGGATACAAATGCAGAGGTTAAGTTTGTTGATAGAAGGCCCAAGGGTAATTTCTTTGAACATTATGGGACATTTTCCTGCATTATACTCGATATAGATCACTTTAAAGATGTTAATGATAATTATGGTCATTTAAAGGGTGATGAGGTTTTAAGTCGGATTGGCGTGATATTGCGTGATAAAGATATTTTTAGGGAGAATGATACAGTGGCGAGATACGGTGGGGAGGAGTTTGTTATAATCCTTCCGGAGACTAATTACAAGCATGCAAAGATTCCGGCGGAGAGACTCCGGAAGATTATAAAGAAACAGGTTTTCATTGATAATTGCGGTGAAAATTTTTATGTTACCATAAGTGCCGGGATATCGCAATTTAAGCTCTCTGATAAAGATAATCTGGAGATAGTAAACAGAGCTGATAAGGCTCTTTATTATGCTAAAGAACACGGTCGAGATCAGATAGCTGTTTATGAAGAGGTGTTCAAAGAGGATGCCTAATGTTGAGTTAATAAATTATGATTTGCTCTCCGGTGATATAGAGAGCCTGAGGCCGGCAGCCCCGCCTTCACAATTCACAAAGAACAAACGTAAACTTACACAAGACGAGATATCTATTCTTAAACAAAACGGTGTGACAGCGGAATACTGGGACAGGATATTTGTTTCTGAAATTTTTAATCCTGAGCTGATAAAAAATGTTGAGTTCTATGGAACTATCTATATTGGAACTCTCAGGAATGGTGTTCTGAAACATCACGATCTGAAGCTGGTGTGCGGCATCTATAATTCTATGGTGGTTTCATCGATTATTGGCGATAACTGTGTGATAAAAAATGTCAGTTTCATGCAGAACTACATTGTTGATGAGAAATCTGTTGTTTTTAATGTTAATGAGTTGTGTGCAACTGAACATGCTAAGTTCGGTAACGGTATAATCAGAGCCGGTGAACCTGAAAAAAACAGGATCTGGATAGAGACTGCCAACGAGTCCGGGGCAAGGTCGATTCTTCCTTTTGATGGAATGATAACCGCGGATGCTTTTATATGGAGCCGTTTGCGTGAGAATGGCAGGCTCCAGAAGAGACTTGTTGAGATAACAGACAGATTGACTGTCAACGCAAGTGCCGGCGGATATGGTTATATAGGAAAGCAGAGTATCATAAAACATACCGGGATAGTTAAAGATGCGTACATCGGGGATTCGGCTTATATAAAAGGTGCTTCCAAACTTAAAAATATAACAATCCAGTCATCATTTGAGGAACCGTCGCAGATAGGCGAGGGTGTCGAGATGGTGAATGGTATAATGGGGTACGGATCGAAGATTTTCTATCAGGCAGTAGCAGTCCGTTTTGTGATCGGGCGTAACTGCCAGTTAAAGTACGGAGCAAGGCTTCTTAACTCTGTGATGGGTGATAATTCTACAGTCTCCTGCTGCGAACTGCTCAATAATCTTTTATATCCGTTTCATGAGCAGCATCACAACACCTCATTCCTCATAGCTTCAACTGTACTCGGTCAGTCAAATATTGCCGCCGGAGCAACTATCGGTTCCAACCATAATTCCAGGTCACCCGACGGTGAGATTTATGCCGGACGAGGATTCTGGCCGGGATTGTGCACTGATTTTAAACATAACAGTTATTTTGCTTCGTTCTGCTTATTTGCCAAGGGCTCTTATCAGTATGAAATGAATATCAGATACCCTTTTGCACTTGTTTCGGCAAATGCAGGTGATGAGTCACTGACTATAATGCCGGCTTACTGGTTTATCTATAATATGTTTGCCATGGCCCGCAATAATTACAAGTTTAAATCGCGTGATAAGCGAAAGGTTAAGATTCAGCAGATCGAGACTGATTTCCTCGCTCCGGATACAGCGGGGGAGATGCTCGCTGCTCTTGAGAGGATTTACATTTTAGCTGCGCGTCGTGATGGTGTGAATGGTAAAAATGGGTCTGAAATGGTAAAATCCGGCAAGGATACAATGGATAATCCTTTGAATAAGGATATAGTTCTCTATGATGAACTATCCATAAAAAAAGGTGAAGCTAAGATTATTAAGGCTTATCAGGCTGTTTGTGAATATAAAAATATGCTTTTGTACTATGCGTTTAGCAAAATAATCGGTGTTATGGGTGAAATCTCCATTGGTAACTTAAAAAAACTTTTCGAAAATAACCGCAAATTAAAGGTGTATACCAGATGGGTAAATGTCGGCGGACAGATAATGCCTCAAGATAAACTTGATAAACTTGCCGATGATATTGCCGTCGGTAAACATGACTCCTGGGACGAAATACACGCTGAGTACAGTAAAATCCATTCCGAATATGATGCTGACTCGGTCAGGTACGCAATACACGTTATAGAAGAGGTTACCGGCGTAAGCTGTAAATCGATGGATGATAAAATGATCCTTGAGATCACCGGCAGAGTTGCGGCATATGCTGAGGAGATATACAGGCGTTCAAAAGAATCGAGGATTAAGGATTTTGATGATTATTTCAGGAAGATAACTTCTGATAATGATGCTCAGTTTGAGGCTGTTTACGGAAAGATTGATGATAATGATTTTCTTAAAGTGCTACGGTGCGATATCGATGATTTTGTTGCTAAACTCGAACTTATAAATAAGAATTAATCCTGTGATTTTATGTTTAAAAACTCAATTTATTAATCTAAATGATTCATTTAGTTTGACAAAAAAGCTCCCGATATCCTCGTGGACTACGTGTGTGAAATATTTGTCGTACTGTGTGGCATCGTTGTTGATAAATATCGAGATCGGATTACGGGTTTTTATGACGCTCATGGGGTAGTAGGCGGCCGGAGTTACGGAGAGTGAGGTTCCTATCACCAGGAGGAGATCACATTCTGACGGCGATGATAACTCGCTATAAAAAACTTCCGGCAAATTCTCCCCAAAAAATACAATATCGGGCTTAACAGCTCCGCCGCATTCACAGTATTTTACATTACCGTCTCTTAAATTCTCCCTGTATTCCGGTAAAGAATAGAGCTTTCCGCATTTTATGCAGTGAGCGGTTTTGTAGGAACCGTGGCAGGCGGTCACGTTCTTACTTCCGGCTTTTTCGTGGAGCATGTCGATATTTTGAGTCACTATTTTTGAAATTTTACCGGCGGACTCGAGGGCTGCTATATATCTGTGTGCGAATGAGGGTTTTATCTGGTCACCACCGATATCTCCTGAGATTGCATAAAAAGGTGCCGGGTTTGATCTGAAGTAATCTATGTCAAATATATTTTCCGGAGTGTTCATTTTAAACTGTTTTTTTACCATGCTGTAAAGGCCGTTCTCACCTCTAAAGTCCGGGATACCGCATTCCGTACTGATCCCGGCTCCGGTAAATACGATTATTTTTCTGGATTTTTCGATAGTCGATCCGATATCCTGAACGAGTCCCATTGGTTACTCCACGATCAGATTGTATATTTCATCTTCTATGAACAGGTCAAGTATTGATTGATTAATTTTACCTTGTAAAGCCTCTTCTTGTAGAATGGATAGTGCTTTTTCGACACTCATTTTGGTTTTGTACGGACGGTCGCTGGCTATCAGCGCGTCAAAGATGTCTGCTATGCACATTATCTGGGACTCAAGCGGTATCATGTGTCCGCGCAGTCCCATGGGATATCCGCTGCCGTCAAGTTTTTCATGATGAAATCTTGCAATAACCGGAACTTTCTCAAGTCCTGTCGGCCACTCTATGAGACTTAAGAATTTATAAGTATGTTCAACATGCGATTTGATGATTTCATATTCTTCGTTTGAGAGTGAACCGCGTGAGTTTACGAGTTTGTTGTATTCTGACTCTGTAAGGATCTTTGCCGGTGTGTTGTCGAGGAGTTTTATCTCGTCATTGAGATTCCTGTTTATTATTTCCGCAGTTTCTGCGTCTATTTTCCCGGGTTCATTTGCTCTGTGTATAGCATTTTTTAGATTGTTTACGCTCTGGAGAATGGGATCAATTTCCGGATATGTGTGGTTTGCAAACAGATAATATTTGTAGAGTTCAAGCCGTGAGTCGATTATCTGGATGTCCTCTTCAAATAGTTTCTTTGCTTTAAGGAGGATTTTCTCATTCACACCAATCTTGCCGAAGTCATGAAGTAGACCGGCGTACTTTATCGATAAGAGGTCGTTGACAGAAAAATCAATATCATAAAACGCATCTTTAGAACTTAAATTTATGTGCTGGGCGATCGCAACTGAGAGCTTACTTACACGACGTGAGTGACCGGCAGTTGACGGATCCCGGCTTTCAACCGCTATAACAGAGGCATTCATAAAGGATTCAAAGAGATCGTGAAGCTGTTTTGTGAGGCGGGCAGTCTCTATACTGACTGTTGCCTGACTTCCGAGAGATCTGATAATCAGTTCACATTTATGATCGTAGTCAATTACATATTTATCAACATCTTTTTTAGTAAGCAGCTTGACGGCTCTGTCACGCTTTCTGTTAATGAGCTGGAGAGCTCCGATTATCTCGTTTCTGTGGTTTATCATAGGTACAACGAGCATTGATTTAGTTATATATTTGTTCTTTTTGTCAAACGATGAATTTATCTTGTATGGAACATCTTTGTGGATATCATAAACATCTGAAATGCTTAAACTTTTACCTGTGGCAACAACATATCCCGACAACGAACTCGTATTAACGGGTATTTTAAATTTTGAATATATTTCACCCAGAGTATCGCTGCATGACTGTTCAAACTGCATGAGCTTATCACCGGTCTCCGGGTCAATATCATCCAGTGCGAGATAAATAGATCCGCCGTCAGAGTCTGTGAAGTCCATTGCTGCTTTCAGAATGTTATTTAACAGTTTGTCCAGATTTGATTCGGTAGATAGATCTATACCGATTTTATAGAGAGATATGAGGTCTTTTTCCTCTTTGATGTCGCGTACGGCTTTGTTTATGATCCCTTTTAGTCTCGCCGGATAGAGCGGGTACTTCACAAAGTCAAAGAAGCCGTCATCTATAAGCGACATGGGGAGAGTATCGGTGTTTTCGGCAACTATACCGATGACTTTTATGTTATCTATTTTTAATTTAGCCGGGAATGGGATGCTCTTGTCCCAGAAGTTTTTCCAGTCATCCTCATCGCCGGCGCAATGAAAATCTGATATTATCAGAGAGTCGCCCTCAATAGTCTCATAGGTAAAGTCTTTTATAATTTCAATGTCATATTTTGAATATGAGTTTATAAGCTCAGCTACATCTGAATAAATTTTTTCATTATCAGTTTTTACATAGATTTTCATTTTTTATAATCCTGCATATCGGCAGTATTAAACCGGATAACATTTACCCGGTTTAATTTGATACTCTTAGAGAGTATATAATAAACAGGTGTCAAAATAAAGGATATTTATATAATTTCATCCATTCCACCGATTATTTTGTCAATAAGACCGTATTCCAGAGCCTCTTCGGCTGTCATCCAGTAGTCGACTTCCATATCTTTTGCTATTTTTTCTCTATCTTTACCGGTTTCACTTACATAGAGATTGATTATCCTATCTTTGGTTTCCTGTATCTCTTTAGCCTGTATCTCAATTTCTGTTGCACGGCCTTCAAACATTCCGCTTATCAACGGCTGGTGAATAAGCACTTTTGAATTCTTTGTCGCATATCTCTGCCCCTTCTTGGAACCGAGCATAATGATGGAACCCATGCTCGCTGCGAATCCTGTAACGAGTGTTATAACAGGACACTTTATCGCTTTCATTATATCGTAAATCGCAAACCCGGAAAAAACTTCTCCGCCAGGAGAGTTTATTATAACAGTTATAGGTTTTTCATTATCTATGGCTTCAAGTAGAAAGAGCGACTTAATGGTTTTTTCTGCGATTTTTGAGTCTATCGCACTCGATATAATTATCCTTCTCTGATCGAGAAGTTTTTTTTCTATAAAACTATCGAGTCCCCCCTCTTTATTTTCATTTTCTTTTTCACAGTCGTTTGATATTGATGAGTAAAGCATTATTATCCCCTTGATATTTTTAGTAACATGATGGTACTTCTAAAAATCAAAGTCAGCTTTTAGAAGTACTCATAACTAAGAATATATAATTATTTTTTTGCTTTTAATCAATTAAAATTTGTAAATATAGATAAAAACAGATTTAAAATCTCTTATTCTGTAAAATATGAAAGATATATGGCAGCCTTATTGACTAAGTTGCAAAGTTATTATAATCTTTGCTCTGTTATAAATTATGTATCTATGGAGTAAGCTGCCCATGTCTGTTTCAAATGATAACACCTCAAGTAAGATTAAAATAGTTAAATCACTCTACGACACCTCAGGAGTTATAAAACATGGAAGGATTGTTGTTTGCGGACGCAAGATTGTTGAGGAGGTTTTGAATGAAAATCTCTTGTCAGACATCGAGCTCTATTGTCCTGAGAATTTTAATTCTTCTGGCGGGGAAATCGATGCTTTGCGGAAAAAAATTAGAAAAAGCTCCGATTTTCACATAGTTCCCAAAAGTCAGTTTAGTGAAATAGATCAATATAAAACCGGCTTTCCCATTCTCACAGGTAAGCTGCCGGAACTAAAAAACTGGAACTACTCTGAGACTCCGGGCTGCACAGTAATGATCCCGTTTCAAAATCCCATAAACGTCGGTTCCACAATAAGAAGCGCAGCAGCTCTCGGTGTTAAGCGGGTGATTATTCTTAAGGACGCTGCTCACCCATTCCACCCAAAATCGATAAGAGCTTCATCGGGAAGCGTGTTTAGACTTGAGATCCTCAATGGTCCGGCGCTGAACGATCTGGTTATTAACTATAAAAAGATAAAGAATTTGATAAGCATGGATATGAATGGGCAGAATATAAATATGTTTTCGTTCCCGGATAGTTTCTTTCTGCTGCCTGGTGCCGAAGGTCAGGGACTTCCTCAAAAGATCAGGAACAGGGCACTTTCGATCCCTATGGAGTCCGGCGTTGAGTCGCTCAATGCGTCCGTCTCGGTTTCCATAGTCTTGTGGGAATGGATGAAGCGTAAGAGATAGATATGGATTTATTTGAGATATGTGAACTGCAGATTAAACAATTCAAAAGGAAAGTTCAGACTGAAGATATCGATAGTCTTGCCAGGGAGATTGATGTTATCTTGGGAAATCTGAGAAGGATCGGTCGGGCCGATACAATTTATAATCTGAGTCGGGAGCTTTTGTCCTCCGTTATGCCGCTTTGTTCATGTCGTAGAGAGGATTCCGATATCCTGATTGTAAAAGCGGTTAATAATCTTGTATCTCTACTTGAAGGGGATATTTATTCCTTATGGGCAATTGTTTGTTCACATATGCCGGGCGCCCTTATATCTGGTATAAATTCAGATCTTTTGCCGGGACTCATTGTTAAGTCCGTATTTAAGTCGGACTCTTTTTGTTATGACCCGGTAGACCTTTCATTCCCGCTTGATGCCGAAACCGATGCAGCAGCGATAATCGTTTATATAACGGACAGTATAAATAAATTTTTATCTTCGACAGAGAGTTTTTACCTGTCGAGCATAGATCCGGTTAGGAATGATATTCTAAAAAGAATGGCGGATTCTTTCTCCGGTAGGGATGTTTTGTTTGTTTTCCCGGACAGCGGCATTCTTACGACTCCTGCTCTTTTTTTGTACACTTCTGACTTTATCGCTTCTAAGTCGGGATTTAAGTTAAAATGGAGAGCCTTGTGCGGCGGTGCTGATCCTGATATTTTAAATTCGGCATATAATAATAGAGTTTATGATGAGATGCTTACTGAGTTTAAAAGTCAACTTGGCTCTGCCGGGGAATCCGGTTCCATTCCAAAGATAAAAGAGATTAGTCGCGAACTAAAGATTGTTCCTGATAGAGAGGCTCTTTTTGAGGAGGCTGCCGGTAGTGAGAATGCTGTTTTTGTTGTTAATGGACGGGAACTTTCTGAAGAACTTGTGACGGATACCGCAGCACGAGTTAAAAATAACAGCTTTTATCTCCTTGTTGAGAATTTATTTGGGGCGGGCGATGAGGAGCTGCATCTAAGACAGCTAAGAAAAGAGAATATATTCAGAACAGAACCGTTCTTTATAAAGGAAGAATCGAAGTTTTTGTCATATGGGTTTTATCTTGTGAAAGGTACTCAAAAAGTGGAGTTTTATGATATAGATTACTTTTATCACTCCGGAAAGAAAATCTCCGATGATGCTATAAACGCAATCAAGTCTCACAGAATAGGCTCCGATCTATCCCGTTTAAAGTTTGGATATATCCTTGCCAGATCAGGTCACTACAAGGAGAGTTTCGATATAGTAAAGAAATACTACAAGACTGATCCTGTTATAAGCGATAAAACTCTCCATATAATAATGGATGCGGAGTGCGATCTAAATCTTCGGAATAAAGCAGAGTCGTTTTATTTCTCCAAGGGTATCCAGTCGTTATCGTTCGGAGCTGAGTTGATAGAGGCGATAAGCGATGAGATCGATGATTATCTTTCCAGAAGTAAATATCTGTAGAGTATCCCTAAAGTTGTTATTCTGCGTTTAGCTGATCTTTATCATTTGTTTCATCTGCTTCTTCACTCACTATC
>JBFZEO010000214.1:0-3034 GCA_041306845.1 Spirochaetota bacterium | reverse complement strand
TCTCACGGGTAGTCGGCTGCCCGGGCGTAACGGTGAATGGCGCCGGTTCAAAAATTATCTTAAAGACGGCGTACTCGTCATAGAGCTTTTCGTGTGTTATGCTCAGTTTACCGCCCAGAAGCTGGGCGTTCCGGTTGATGTTGCCTATAATTATTTTTTCGGCAGAACCGGCTTTGTCGGTCATTTTGATATCAAACTCGCCTATGGTCATAACCGCCCTGCCCGAGTCCTTTATGAGAGTTATGTACAGATCCTTCCTCCGTTCAGAAAATGTTGTTATGTATGAGAATATGTTTTTGAGGAGCATTTTCGCCTCCGACAGTTTCCCTTTTATCATAACGTTGCCGGCAGCTGCCCTCACGATCTTTCTGTCGAGGAGTCCGAGCGTGTTAAATCCGTCAGTCTGCCGCTTGATGAGTTCTCCGAGGTCAAAGATGGTTTCCTGTTCCTCTTCGAGTTTGGGCGGTTGGATGACAGTCTGCTCCGTCTTTGTCTGCTGTTGCGGAATGGTGATCTCTGCTGATTCACTGTTTATATCGTTTTTATTATTTATAGGGTACAGCAGAGAGAGTCCGGTTATGAGAATGGTGATCGACGCTGTGAGAACGAGTATCGGCATCACATATAAAAGATTTGTTAAAAAAACTATTATTATAAGAGTGAGGCAGACTATAAAAAGGAGGAATCCCATTCTCAAGAGGAAAAGGGAACTCTCAGACTTGCGTGACTTAAAAAGAACGGTTGCCGTCACTGTTATAAAGACTATATCGGTTATCATAAAGAGCATGCTGCCCGGGATCGTGCCGTACTTGTTTTCGGATGTAAAGTAGAAGATTGAGCCTGTTATCATAGCAGCTGTGACAATGATGTAGAATATGAATCTCGGTTTAAAATCTTTAAGGGAGAAGACTCCGCTGAACAGGTTGACGATGGTTATTACGAGGAGGAGCGCATTCGCTATCGTGACAAAAGGTATATATCTGATAAGGTTCTCTGACAATCCTGAGCGGGCTGTTTCCGGTGACGATATGAGGAAGTGGACACAGAGGAGTGCGGACATCAGTGCGAAGTTGATGAGGTACGCCCTTTTCTCAACAAAGAATTTATATAAGAATATTACGGTAAGCGATATATATATGCCTGATGCAATCATTGATAATGTTCCGGTTGTTTCCATAGTCAGAGGTTATCATATATTTTATCTAATGGCAAATACGATTTTAGTTTTGAGTTGTTGGCATAGCAGTAGATGCAGTCGTGGGCGCAAGTTCCGTAGATCCCGATGTCGGTGCTTTCGTAACATCCGCATCCCGGGTAAAAACCTTTGATTTTTATCTTAAGTTCTCTTCCTATTATCGATTCTATGAGCTCTTTGTCAATGCAGTGCGACTGCGGCAGTCCGCCGAGTCCGTTTATAGTGTCGGCGCATCCAGTAACAGTTAGGCCGCATCCGATTGCTATATCGGCGAGTTCCATTATGAGCGGACGTATGTTCTCTATGTTAATGTCTTCTTTTTTTAGTCCCATCTTGATTAGCGTTTTTTGATATGGAGATATCGGATTTATCACGACCCGCTCTATTCTCCCGGCAAATGCTTCACATAGTTTTGTGAAGCTGGCTATATGTGTTTCTCTTGTCAGTTCATCTGTCAGGAAAACCGGATCGTATCGCCACATTATCCTGTAATTTTCGGAGAGCGATATAACGTTGTCGATGATTGCCCTGTGGTTGTTCCTTAGTTTCTCTATCTCATGCGGATAACAGTTCACCGTGTAGTTGAGGTAGAATTTATATCCTCTCTCTGTGAGCGTTGAGAGTTTTTGTGTGAATGGGATGAAGTTTTTGGACCAGAACACGATGAAGTCAACCGAGTCTCTGTCGAGCGGTACCGTTTTTACCTTTTTGTTGAATGGGTTTACTGTGTGCACGAAACCTTCATTTATCCGTTCCATGAACCAGTCGCCGTAGAGTGCCGGGATATCAGTGCGCCTTGATGCCGATATTATCATAAGACTCAATATACAAAAAAATATCCTTTAATACAATGCCGATAAAATACTTGTTGAGATTTTGTATTATTAAATTTATAATTTTTTTAGTTAAAGGGTACTCTTAGTTACCTGCTTTGGATTTTTAATGAAGTGATTTTTTGCCATTACGCGAAACAGGCTGCATGGGTTCGGCATTTTGCTCTGCAAAACGGCTTTGCCGCCCTCGTTCGTCGGGTGCATAGAGCAGCAACTGAAAGTTGCGACCAGCCAAAAATGGAATATAATTTGTTTATATGACTGTTTTATCGACGAAGTAAGGGCGAAAAAGGACGAATTAAAACACCGAATGAGGTAACTATGAGTGCCCTAAAGTGTTTATGGAGCGCAGTATGGATAATGTTGATCTGGTGGAGAGTCTTCCGGTAGTTTTTACATTTAAGGAAGAATTAAAGAGTTATATAACTAGTTTTTATCTCGCGGCAGGCAGTGACGGGAGGATTGAGTATTTTTCTGACAGCTCGATGGTTGTTTTTGACGGGCTTCCATTCAACGGAGAATACAGGCTCGAGTCGTTTATAGGTGATTTAAACTGCAGCATAGTGACGGCGGCGGGCGGGGAGTGTGTGCTTGCGGAGCCTGTCTGCGGTAAGATATATAGTGTTGCAAAATCCGTTAAGGGCGATAAGACCCTTTTGTATTTTAGTGCGGTTTGTGAGAATGTGAAGTCTGCGGTGACAGAAGACACGAGCCCCATTCAGCAGGAACTTGAAGCGGTGAACTCTCATGTGCCTGATACCGGTAGTGATGCTGCGGAAGATGAGATAAAGAGAATTTTAGATGGGCTGGGGATACCCTGTGTGGTGTCGGATGAGGGTGGTTTGGTTAAGTTTAAGTCCTCCGCTTTTGATTTGACTGGCGGTAGGGTTGCCGGTATGTCGGGCAGCGGCGGTAAGTTGACTCTGGGGGGCAAGGCTTTTAGATATGTGAAGTCGGGCAGCTCGTGGTTTGTGGTTGCCGATTATGATGTTGAGATGATGGGGCG
>JBFZEO010000213.1:0-7740 GCA_041306845.1 Spirochaetota bacterium | reverse complement strand
TCTCATAGACGAGAAGCTGAAACCACAGCATAATCTGTTTATGTGGGAATTTCAGCGACGAAGTATATGAGAAAAAGAACGAGTATGAAACCAAATGAGGTTATTAGAGATGCCCTATAATCTTACATTCGAGTAATAACAAATAAATATTTCCTACATCAATGTAGGAAATCACAACTCAAAATTTCCTGATAAAAATTTCCAAACATAGATTTATATATTTTTTTTACCATCTAAAGGGTTTAAATCACATCTGACAGAAGTTATCCCCATTCTCACACTATAAAATAAAACTGGCACGCATAATGCTTTATAACAGCAAACAAACCGAAAGACTTCTGTCAAATAGGTAAACATAAATATTTTTAAGATGCTAGGAGGTATCAGATGAGACCAGTTAGAAAAATTGCGATTTACGGTAAGGGTGGTATAGGTAAGTCAACCACTACTCAGAACACAGTTGCAGGTCTTGCAGAGATGGGTAAAAAAGTTATGGTTGTAGGATGCGATCCAAAAGCAGACTCAACAAGACTTTTACTCGGAGGTCTTGCGCAGAAAACAGTTCTCGACACACTTAGAGAGGAAGGTGAAGATGTAGAATTAAATGACGTTATGAAAGACGGATTTAAGAATACAAGCTGTGTTGAGTCAGGCGGTCCGGAACCGGGTGTTGGATGTGCCGGAAGAGGGATCATCACTTCTATAAACCTGCTTGAACAGCTCGGAGCCTACAAAGAGGAAAGAGAACTTGACTATGTATTTTACGATGTTCTTGGTGACGTTGTCTGTGGTGGTTTTGCGATGCCGATCAGAGACGGTAAAGCAGAAGAGATCTACATAGTAGTTTCTGGTGAAATGATGGCTATGTACGCTGCTAACAACATCTGTAAAGGTATTATGAAATTCGCTGAAGCCGGCACTGTAAGACTCGGCGGATTGATATGTAATTCTCGAAAAGTTGATAATGAAGTTGAGATGATTCAAGAGCTTGCAAGACAGATTGGAACTCAGATGATCCACTTCGTTCCTCGTGACAACATGGTTCAGAGAGCTGAGATAAACAGAAAAACTGTTATCGATTTTGATCCGTCTCATATTCAGGCTGATGAGTACAGAGCGCTTGCAAAGAAAATTGATGAGAACAAGATGCTTGTAATTCCTAAGCCGTTGTCAATCGATGAACTTGAAAAATTGTTAATTGATTTTGGTATTTCAAATTAATTTCTATTTGGTTTGAATGGAATAAATAGAAACAACCCGTAGTTGGTTAAAAAAATTAAAGCAAAGGAGTTTATTATGGTAATGATCAGAGCAGTTGTTAGACCGGATAAAGTTGATAATGTTTTAGAAGCATTAATGGAAGCTGGATTCCCATCTGTAACTAAAATACCGGTTTTTGGTAGAGGTAAACAGAGAGGTATAAAAATCGGAGATGTAACTTACGATGAATTGCCTAAAGAGTTGCTGTTTACAGTTGTAAAAAGCAAGGACAAAGATTTTGTTGTGAAAACGATAATGGATTCAGCCAGAACCGGGGATAAGGGTTCTTTTGGAGACGGTAAGATTTTCGTTACTGAAGTTGAAGAGGTTTACACCGTAAGTTCCGGAGTTAAAGAGACTTCAAAAGATGAGGAAAAAGCTTAAGGAGGCTTATTGTGAAAGAAGTAATGGCAGTCATAAGAATCAACATGATGAATAAAACAAAAAAAGCTTTGTCAGATGCCGGTATCTCATCTTTCACGGCAAAAGAATGTCTTGGAAGGGGTAAAGGGATCGTTGACTTTAAAGCTCTTAAAGGTGCCGAACTTGGTTATGAAGAAGCAATACAACAGCTTGGTTCAGGTCAAAGGTTAATTCCTAAAAGGATGATAACTGTTGTTATCCCGGACAAACTTGTGAAAAAGGCGGTTGATGCAATAATCAATGTTAACAAAACCGGCAAATCGGGAGACGGGAAAATTTTCGTAATGCCTGTAACGAATTCCATTCGGATAAGAACAGGGGAAGAGGGCGAAATCACCCTCGATGAGGAATAGTATTGAGTCTTATAATAGAAGGAGGTAACCATGTCGGATGATTTGATAAAAGAATTTAAAGACACACTTTTGAACAAATACCCAACGAAAGTCAGCAGAAAAAGGGAAAAGCAAATTGTTGTGAACGCCATAGAAGAGGATGGAACAGTTCCTGAGATTCAGGCGAATGTTAGAACTATCCCCGGTATCATCACACAGCGAGGATGTACATATGCCGGTTGTAAAGGTGTAGTTTTGGGACCGACGAGAGATATCTTAAATCTCACTCACGGTCCGATAGGCTGCGGATTTTATTCATGGTTGACAAGAAGAAACCAGACTAGACCGGAAAGTGACACTGATGAAAACTTTATGATGTATTGTTTTTCTACAGATATGCAGGAGGAACAGATCGTATTCGGCGGTGAGAAAAAATTAAAGAAGGCGATAGAAGAGGCCTATGAAATATTCCACCCTAAAGCGATCGGTGTTTTCTCAACCTGTCCTGTAGGACTTATCGGGGATGACGTTCACGCCGTTTCAAGAGAGATGAAAGAGAAACTCGGGATAAACATCTTTGGTTTTTCATGTGAAGGATACAAAGGTGTAAGTCAGTCAGCAGGTCATCATATAGCTAACAACGAGCTGTTTAAGAATGTAATCGGTATAAAAGATATCAAACCGAAAACAAAATTTAACATCAACGTTCTTGGTGAGTACAACATCGGAGGTGACGCATTTGAGATCGAAAGAATCCTTGAAAAATGCGGAATCGGACTTGTTGCAACGTTCAGCGGTAACTCAACTTATGATAAGTTTGCAAGCTCTCATAACGCTGACTTGAACTGTGTTATGTGTCACAGATCTATCAACTATGTAGCTGAGATGATGGAAACAAAATACGGAATTCCTTGGATAAAAGTAAACTTTGTAGGTGCCGAGTCAACAGCTAAATCTCTCAGAAAGATAGCTGAATACTTTGGCGACAAGGGTCTTATCGACAAAGTTGAGTCTGTGATAGCAGAGGAGATGGCTGCTGTTAAAAAAGTTATTGAAGATGTTAAGTCTGTATGTAACGGAAAAACAGCGATGCTCTTTGTCGGCGGGTCACGAGCTCACCATTACCAGGATCTCTTCAGAGAGATCGGAATGAAGACCGTTGCTGCCGGATACGAGTTTGCCCACAGAGACGATTATGAGGGAAGAAAAGTTCTCCCTAACATAAAAGTTGATGCCGACTCAAGAAATATCGAAGAGCTTCACATTGAGGCTGATCCGGAACTTTACAATCCGAGACTCAAAGATGCAGATCTGAAAAGACTTGAGAAATCAGGATTCAGATTTAAGGATTACGACGGTATGATGCCGGAAATGGGGAATGAGACTCTCGTTATAGACGACGTAAGTGAGTTTGAAACTGAACAGCTTATTAAAGTCTTTAAACCGGATATAATTTGTGCCGGTATAAAGGAAAAATACGGTATACAAAAGTTCGGAATCCCTTGTAAGCAGCTTCATAACTACGATATGTCGGGACCTTACTCCGGATTTGAGGGAGCTATAATATTCTACAACGATATAAAACAGCTTGTTACAAGCAATATCTGGAAGTATATGAAAGCGCCTTGGCAGCTGACACCGGAATTAACAGGAAAATTTGGGAATGAATAATTTTATCCCCCTTGCCGCGGAGATAACTTCCGGCAGGGGATGTATAAAAATCGGCCCGACTTTAACTTTTTGAATTATTAAAATAGAGGAGGTATTATATGTTGCTTAGACATACGCCAAAAGAAATTAAACCAAGAGAAGCACTGGTTGTTAACCCGGCTAAGACCTGTCAACCGGTAGGAGCTATGTATGCGGCGCTTGGAGTACACAATTGTCTTCCGCATAGCCACGGTTCCCAGGGATGCTGTTCTTATCATAGAAGTGCTTTGACTAGACATTATAAGGAACCGGTAATGGCAGGAACTTCGTCTTTTACAGAAGGTTCATCTGTATTCGGCGGACAGGCAAATCTGCTCGAAGCTATTACAAATATTTTTACGATTTATAGCCCGGACATAATAGCCGTTCACACAACTTGCCTTTCTGAGACTATCGGTGACGACTTGAAACAGATATCAGAAAAAGCACAGACTGAAGGGAGAGTACCGGCCGGCAAGAAAATCATCTACGCATCAACTCCGAGTTATGTCGGATCTCATGTTACGGGATTTTCCAACATGGTAAAAGGGATAGCTGATCTGTTAATCGAGAAAACAAGCGACGAAAGATTAAACCAGATAAACATCCTGCCGGGATTTGTTGAACCATCCGACATGAGAGAGATCAAAAGGATAGCTGCTCTGATGGGTGTAAAAATAGTGATGTTCCCGGATACATCAGACGTTCTTGATACTCCGTTAACGGGTGTGAGACATTTCTATCCTAAAGGTGGAGCTAAGGCATCCGACATTAAAACTGCCGGTAACTCCATGGTGACGATAGCTCTGGGACAGCTTGCCTCCGGTCCGGCTGCAAAGAGCATAGATGCAAAATTCAAAGTTCCGGCAGAAATACTCGGACTCCCAATTGGTCTTGAGGCGACAGACAGATTCATAAATGCCTTGAGAAAATATGCCGGAGTCAGCGTACCTGAAGAGCTTAATGATGAAAGAGGTAGACTGCTTGATGTAATCTCCGATATGCACCAGTACCTGTACGGCAAGAAAGTTGCGTTGTTTGGTGATCCGGATCAGCTTGTGTCACTTACAGAATTCCTTGTTTCTATGGATATGAAACCTATCCATATAGTAACCGGAACTCCCGGAAATAAATTTGAAACAAGAATCAAAGAGATTACAAAAGATGCTGTTCCAAACATCAATGTAAAAGCGGCTTCCGATATGTTTATGCTCCACCAGTGGATCAAGAATGAAAAACCTGACCTGCTGATAGGAAACACTTACGGTAAATATATCGCAAGGGATGAGAATATACCATTTATAAGATTTGGGTTCCCGATCCTTGATAGAGTCGGACACAGTTACTTCCCTACTGTAGGTTATACAGGCGGACTAAGACTTGTTGAAAAGATCCTGAACGCAATAATGGATAAAATAGACGCTGAATGCCCGGAAGAAAAAGTAGAGTTACAAATGTAATTAAAACGTCCCCCGGAACGGGGGCGTTTTTCAAGGCGGAATCACCATTCTAACTGATTACGTCTTGAAGAGCGCAAAAAAGGAGGCCGAAAATGAACATACTTGACGACAGAAAAAAACAGGTACTTGAAAAGGGAAAAGAAAATTTCTCCCTTGACTGCGATAAAGTAAGTACAGCCGGCTCTGTAAGTCAGAGAGCCTGTGTGTTCTGCGGATCGAGAGTCGTGTTGTACCCCATAGCAGATGCGATTCATATCGTTCACGGGCCCATCGGATGCGCCGCCTACACATGGGATATAAGAGGCTCACTCTCATCCGGACCGGAACTCCATAGGTTAAGTTTTTCAACAGACTTAAGGGAAATGGACGTTATCCACGGCGGCGAGAAAAAGCTCTACACATCGCTCATTGAACTGATTGAAATGTACAATCCGAACGCCTGCTTTATATACTCCACCTGCATAGTTGGAGTTATCGGGGACGATGTCGATGCCGTCTGTAGAAAAGTTGAAAAAGAAAAATCGATCCCTGTAATCCATGTCAACTCCGAAGGATTTAAAGGGACAAAGAAAGACGGATATAAAGCAGCCTGTGACGCACTGTTCAAATTGATAGGAACAGGCTCAAACGAGGGTATCGGCAAATATTCCATTAACATACTCGGCGACTTTAACCTTGCCGGAGAGATCTGGATCATAAAAGAATACTATAAAAAGATGGGAATAGATGTCGTTGCAACAATGACAGGTGACGGACGTGTGGCAGACATTCAAAAATCACACCATGCAAATCTGAATGTAGTTCAATGTTCCGGATCGATGACGGGACTCGCTAAACTTATGAAGGAAAAATACAACATTCCTTTTATAAGGGTCTCCTACTTCGGCATCGAGGATATGTCTAATGCGTTATACGATGTCGCAAGACATTTTGAGGACGAGGAGCTTATGGAGAGAACCAGAACTCTTGTTAAAGAGGAACTTGGAATTATGATGCCGAAGCTGAGGAAATATAGGGAAAAACTTGAAGGTAAAAAAGCCGCTATCTACGTCGGAGGAGCTTTTAAAGCGATATCTCTTGTCAAGGCGTTGAGACACCTCGGCATGAAAACTGTTTTGATCGGTTCTCAGACCGGAAGTAAAGATGATTATGAGGATATAAAAAATATTGTTGATGAAGGGACAATAATTGTCGACGACACAAATCCTGTCGAGTTGTCAAACTTTGTCAAAGAGAAAGGGGTCGATCTTTTTATCGGCGGAGTTAAGGAGAGACCGATTGCGTATAAACTCGGCATCGGGTTCTGCGATCACAATCACGAACGTAAAGAGGCACTCGCCGGTTTTGTGGGAATGATAAATTTTGCAGAAGAGGTTTACGGGACGGTAACGAGTCCGGTGTGGAAATTTGTACCGCGTAAGGGGGAGGCAAAATGACAACAGATAAACTTGAACTAAAAAAAATGACAGCTACAAGAAACGCCTGTAAACTTTGTACTCCGCTTGGAGCAAGCCTCGTTTTTAGAGGTGTAAAAGGTGCGATGCCATTAATTCATGGTTCACAAGGGTGCTCCACATATATCAGAAGATATATCATTTCGCACTTTAAGGAACCGATGGACATTGCCTCCTCCAACTTTTCCGAGGACTCCACGATTTTCGGGGGAGAGAAAAATCTCATAAAAGCTCTGGAGAATGTTGCCAGACAGTATAACCCGAAACTCATCGGGGTAGCAACGAGCTGCCTCTCTGAGACTATCGGGGAAGATATAAGTTTTTTCATAAGAAAATATTATGAACTTCATCCGGATGGATTGACTGTTGTTCATGTATCAACTCCGAGCTACAAGGGAACCCATATAAACGGTTTTCATAAGGCATGCAGAGGATTGACGGAGACTTTATGCGGAGAATCGATAAAGAATGGGACAGTGAACATATTACCGGGATTTGTTTCATGCGAAGATATAAGAGAGATAAAGGAGATACTTGAGGCATTCAAGGTCGATTATACCATTCTGCCTGACTACTCTGAGACCCTTGATGCTCCGGTAACCGATGAATATCTGATAATGCCCGACGGCGGGACGGAGATTGAGAAGATAAAGACTATGAACGGAGCGAAAGCAACCGTTGAGTTTGGTAAGAATATAGCTCGTGATGAGTCAGCTGGAACTTTGCTGAGTGACAAGTACGATGTTCCGCTCTACAACCTGAACCACCCGATAGGGATCAGAAGTTGCGATGAGTTTTTTACGGTTCTGGAGAATGTTACCGGAACAAAAACGCCGGAAAAATATGTCAAACAAAGGGGCAGACTGATTGACTCATATATCGACGCTCATAAATATCTCTTTGGTAAAAAAGCGATAGTTTACGGAGAGGAGGATCTTGTTACCGCTGTTACTGGATTTTTACTTGAGATAGGGATCGTTCCTGTGCTGGCGGCGGCGGGAGGGAGCTCCGGTAAACTAAGAGATAACATAACTGAGTTAAATATCGGTTACGATCAGGAAATAATGGTTATGGACGGTGTTGACTTTGCAGAGATAGGAGAACTCGCCGAGACTCTCAATC
>JBFZEO010000210.1:0-4057 GCA_041306845.1 Spirochaetota bacterium | reverse complement strand
TCTCATCGGCACACCTCACAGAGAGCTCGCCGACATCGGCAGTTCAGATAGGAGACCCGATAACTCAAAAGAAAATGCTCGACTTTATAATAGAAGCGCGTGACCTTGACCTTTTCACCGGCATTACCGATAACGGAGCCGGCGGTCTGGCGAGCTCCATCGGAGAGATGGCACTATTCACCAACGGCGCAAAACTCGATCTCGAAAAATGTCCGTTAAAATATCAGGGATTAAAACCATGGGAGATCCTCCTGTCAGAAGCGCAGGAGAGGATGTCGATAGCCGTTCATCCGGATAAGATCGATCAGTTTCTCAAACTTGCACACAAACGGGATGTTGATGCCGCTGTCATAGGCTCATTCAACAACACAGGCTACTTTGAGTGCAGTTACAACGGTGAACTGATATCGAGGATAGAACTCGAGATGCTCCACGACGGCGTTCCGAGACTCGAGCTTCAGGCGGAATGGATAACTCGTGACGAAAAATCGCTAAATTTCATAGTAAACCAGAACTACTCGGAGTCACTAAAAAAACTCCTTCAGAGACCAAATATCGCATCGAAAGAACACTGGGTGAGAATGTACGACCACGAGGTACAGGCTAGAACAGTAATCAAACCTTTTGCCGGCAAGAAAAACGACGGGCCTTCAGACGGTGCTGTCCTCAAGATGTTCCCGGACAGTTACGAGGGACTTGCCGTTACTCACGGGATAATGCCGAGATATTCGAAGTTTGACACATACAGCATGACTCAGGCTGTCATCGATGAGGCAGTCAGGTCAGCAATCATTCTCGGAGCCGATCCGGAGAGTCTGGTCGGACTCGATAACTTCTGCTGGCCCGACCCTGTGGAATCAGAACACACTCCCGACGGTAAATTTAAACTTGCGCAATTAGTCAGATCCTGCGAAGCGATCTACGATATGACGATAGCATACAACTGTCCGTGTATATCGGGCAAAGACAGCATGAAGAACGATTACAGGCGGGGCAGCAAAAAGATTTCTGTCCTCCCGACACTCCTCTTCACAGTCGTAGGTAAAGTAAACGATATCAGGAAGGCAGTCTCATTCTACTACAAGACTCCGGGCGAACTCATCTATCAGATAGGCAAGACCAAAAAGGAACTCGGCGGAAGTGAATATTATGAGTACCTCAAAATAAAAGAGGGGATCGCTCCGATTATAGAATCTCCGGAAAAAAACTTTGAAATATACAAAAATCTGGCATCGGCAATCGACCGCGGAATAATAACGGCGGCTCACGACGTAAGCGACGGAGGACTCGCTGTTGCCGTCGCAGAACAGGCATTCTCCGGAATGCTTGGTGCTGAAATCAAACTCGATCTTTTCGATAAAGATCTGACCGATGAAGAAATTTTGTTCTCCGAAAGTCAGTCAAGGATCGTCGTAACAATTAAAAAAGATGACGAAAAAGAATTCCTCAAGATAATGGGTAAAAACAACTGTGTTTACCTTGGAGAAACAAACAACTCCGGCAGACTCACGATAAAATCGGACAATGGAACACTCATTAACGATGATATAGAAGAACTGAAATCATTGTGGCAGAACGCACTGATTTTTTAGTGTACAGTAAATCAAACATGGGAGACGCAACTTTGAAAGTTAAAATACTTATATTTACCGGATACGGTCTTAACGCAGATAAGGAATTAAAGTGGGCTTTTGACATGGCCGGCGGCGAGGCGGATATCGTTCACCTCGAGGATATTATTGAGAACCCAGCCATTATTGACAGATACAACATCATCGCATTCCCGGGCGGATTCTCATTCGGCGATCACCTGTCGTCCGGCAAGATATACGCAAACATAGTGAGATACAAACTTTTTGACAAGATAAGAGGTTTTATTGAGAATGGTAAACTCGTCATCGGAATCTGTAACGGATTCCAGATCATCACAAGACTCGGCATAGTACCGTCACTCGACAACAACTACAAGCAGACAGTGAGTCTCCTCGCCAACAACTCCGGACACTTTGAAGACCGCTGGATAACAGTAAAAAATAACAATCCTAATTCCCCATGGCTCACAGGGATCGACACTATGAGCCTGCCTGTAAGACACGGCGAGGGGCGGCTTGTGGGAATGGATGAAACCGTAATCAACAGGTTAAAAAACGAGGGACACATAGCGTTAACCTACATCAATCCTAATGGCGGCGAGGCAGTTTACCCATTCAACCCGAACGGCTCAACTCTCGACATAGCCGGGATAACCAACGCAAAAGGGAACGTTCTGGGACTCATGCCGCATCCGGAAGCATACATATGCAGAGAGCAGCACCCCAACTGGACTGAAGGGTACGCCGAAACCAGAACAGGTCTTGATATTTTTAAGAATGGGATAAACTACTTTAAATAGATCAATTTTATATAAAAATCATTAACGAGTTCTTTGTACTTTTATTTGTAAATTTTACCCAGCTGGGTATTTTTTACAAATCCTCACAACTTAGCCGTTTTAATACTTCAGTTCCTCTCTAACAGCACCGCGCATATATGTGTGAACCGGATAACCCGCTGTAAAAACAGAATAAACCCTGCATCCGGCAGGAATCCCGAGATAAAGTCTCAATCTTCCGCTATTCTGCAAGGCTCTTACAAGGAATCCGTTATAACAACAGCCGAGCCCCAGAGTCTGGGCATGGAACGCAGTCTGCACAGAAGCTATTATTCCGTCATCCGCCGGGGTGGACGATCTGTCTGCCGCATAAAAAACAAACAGCGCCGGCGCATCGTGAGTAAGGATATTTTTTCCATCAAAATATTTTGATATATATTTCTTGTACCCTAACCATCGCCGCAGTCCTTTTAAACCGCCGCAAAAAAGTATTATGAATGGATAAGTGAGCGGATTAATAAACATATTTGACATAAATCTAAAAAACCTCATCGCCATATCACTGAACTCTTTCATAGTTTCAAAAGAGTTCACAACACGAACACCAACTTTGAACGAGTTTGTTCCTGTCGGCGAATATTTTATAAATTTAAGGAGTCTGTCGATGTGCGTCGTGGAAATAAGCTCCTGTTTGTAACGCCTTATGCTCCTCCGCGACAAAATCATATTCTCAAAAACAGCAGCTGCGCCGGGCTCTACAGAATGGATATCGCACCCCGAACCGGCATCACAGCTCACAGCCGCCACAGGACAAATCGAGTAACAATGGGAACACTCCATACACTTATCAGCATCGATTACCATATCAGCCGGATCGATCGCCTCTGCGATGCAGTCATCAACACATTTACCGCAGCCTGTACATTTATCTTTATCAATAAAAAACTTCATATTTAACCGGTAACCCTGATGTCAAACTTAAATGAGATCGGAGATTTTCCCGGATATACGTTGAGCTTATCGAGTATTACTTTCTTAACTTTTGCCAGATCGTTGTATGTCACAATCGAGTAACCGAGCACAAACCAGAATGCTATAAAGCAGCCGAGTGCGATCCCGGTAAAGGCAAGCCCGAATATCGATGTTGCTGTTTTATAAGTTTCATCATCAGGATAAGCGTAAGGAGCGGCAACCATCAGAGCAATCCCGAGCGGA
The DNA here is from genome assembly GCA_041306845.1 of Spirochaetota bacterium. Lineage (GTDB taxonomy): Bacteria > Spirochaetota > GWE2-31-10 > GWE2-31-10 > GWE2-31-10 > JBFZEO01. Next base: position 471 of record JBFZEO010000210.1, on the reverse strand, counting down.
GCACACAGAAGCCACGCAACACCGGTTCCGATTGTAGCCGCAAAATATTTTTTATAAAGCAAAGTTTTCTCTGTAAAATCTTTCAATAAAGGCAACTCAACTTTATGAACATACGGATACATCGTGTTATCGACAACAAAAACCGGAGCATATGACTTACCATAAACATAGTTTCCCCATTTCATCTCGCCATTAGAATCAAAAAGATGAATCTTATAATCTGTAAGAACCTTTTCCAATCTAAGATCCGTAATCTTATAATCCTCGGTTTTTTCCTGACAAAAAGCACTAAAACAACCAATCAAAAATAGAACCAAAAATAAACTTCTCACAATAATTCTCCTGCAATTTTAACTAAAGGGCATATCTAAAACTCTACCTGTCGGACGGATAATAAACCGAGTCACCCAGCCCTCTCATTCCGTTATAATCCACTTCAACCTCGACATTGACAGCCTCTTTACCAAACCG
>JBFZEO010000208.1:0-8533 GCA_041306845.1 Spirochaetota bacterium | reverse complement strand
GTTCATTGTAATTAATTTCCCGTTCAAGAGATTCCATCTCAAACAGTGATTTATCGTATTGAGACTTTACGTCTTCGATCTCTTTTACAACAAGATCAACATTCCCAACGCGGTGAGCTGGATTTATATCTCTTTTAAAAAAATCTATCACTCGCACGGCCTTAGCAATCGTGCCGATTTTATCTTTTAGTACCGATATCTCATCGCTGCAAACTCCGGCATCCAGTTCGAGATGAACTGCTCCGAGATCCTGAAGGTCATTTAGGAACTTGTCATGTGAAGCGTGATATACCAAAAGTGTCAGCTTTTTCATTTTTTCAATCATGCGGTTCCTCCTTCGGCAGCCTGTTTTTGTTTAGTAATCTTTTGAGCCGCTTTTTCAAGATTATCAACGTCTTCAAGATATCTTTTGATCTTACGCAGAGCTTCTGTGAACTCAGGTATCTGCACCTTTTCGTAAAGATTTACCTTTTGAGTCGTCTTCTTTCTTGCGTATTCGAGTATTTCGAGTTTCTTGACGGCGATCTCCATTCTGCTTATCAGGACTGTTACGTCTTTGAGAATGATAACCCCGGCAGCGACCCATGCGGGACTCATAAACCTCGAATAACTTTTAATCTCATAATCAACCCGTTCCAGCTCGTGGGTTTTAATACCGGCTATTTTCTTTATGCCAACAAGAACCTCTTTTAGTTTGAAAATATATATCGGGAATTCTGCCCACAACCTTATATTCTCATTTAGCTCCGTCATTCTGTTGTCAAAGTCAGCTTTAAGCTGTTTTATAAGCTCTTTCTGTTTTTTTACAGTCAGCCTTAAAGCTGCTTCTTTGCTCTTAATAGTCGGCAATGCAGTTTGTCGCACTTTTAATTGTTTACGCAGATACTGCATTGAGATTTTATTAAACTGATATTTAACAGCCATTTAAAATCTCCTTTATTTCTTTGCCTTCCAGTATTTATCCATAACAGACTGTTTGATGCCGACTTCTGATTGATCGAAGTAGGTTCCTAACAGATCCCATCCGGTATCAAGCATCTCGTTAATCTGAACATTTACGTCGATGGCAAGGAGTTTGTTTGAGTACTCAAGAGCAAACTTGATACATCTTTCGTCATAGTCAGAAAGATCAAATCCGTTGTCTCTCTTTGTTTTTGCATTTGCGGCATCCGCATAGAGTCTTACAGCGGTGTTCATTACCTGCGGATGATCGTCACGAGTTTTCTTACCGATAACGAGCTGTTTAAGTCGTGACAGCGATCTGAACGGATCGACTATAACTTTGTTGATATCCGTATCTTTTCGCAGGAATAACTGTCCCTCTGTGATATAACCGGTATTGTCCGGTATCGCATGTGTAATATCTCCGCCGGAGAGTGTTGTTACGGCGATAATTGTTATTGAGCCGCCCTCCGGGAACTGCACTGCTTTTTCATATATTTTCGCAAGGTCTGAGTAGAGCGAGCCCGGCATGGAGTCTTTTGACGGGATCTGATCCATCTTGTTTGATACTATGGCGAGCGCATCCGCATAAAGTGTCATGTCTGTAAGGAGGACAAGTACCTTCTGATTTTTATCAACAGCAAAATACTCAGCAGCTGTCAGAGCCATATCCGGGATAAGGAGTCTCTCTACCGGCGGTTCCTCAGTTGTGTTAATAAAACAAACGATTTTTTCGAGAGCGCCGGCATTGTCAAAGAGGTTTTTGTAGTACAGATAATCATCGTTGGACAGACCCATTCCACCCAAAATTATCTTGTCCGCCTCAGCTCTAAGGGCAACGTCTGCCATAACCTGGTTATACGGTTGATCCGGATCTGCAAAGAATGGTATCTTCTGTCCGGTAACAAGAGTGTTGTTCAAGTCAATCCCGGCAATACCGGTTTTGATAATCTCAGAAGGCTGCTTTCTTCGCACGGGATTAACCGATGGTCCACCGATCTCCCTCTCTTCTCCGTCTATCTCCGGTCCGCCGTCAATGGGATCTCCGTAAGCATTAAAAAACCTTCCGGCTAAATTGTCAGATACTTTTATAACCGGCGGTCTACCGGTAAAAACAACCTCGGCATCGGTTTTTAACCCTTCAGCTCCCTGAAATACCTGGAGAGTGACATTTTCACGGTCTATCTTAACTACCTGAGCAGGTCGTCCGTCAACGAAGGCAAGTTCTTCGTACCCGATTCCCTCGGCTTTCAACGTGCATGTTGCCTTGGTTAATTTAGTTATTTTTGTATAAACTTTTTGAAACGCAGTACTATTCATTACTTAACCCTCCTTTCGTCTAAAACGGCTTTCACTTCATTCTCAAACTTATAAAAGTCTTGAGATTTGAATTCCGCATAATTCATTTGTTTTAAGATGTTTATGACTTTTTTAAAGAAAGGAGCTACGAGTTCAAAATTGTCAAACTTATAATCGGATTCGGTTATTTCCATTATAAGATCGAGCATAACCTGCTGCCTTTGGAATGGAGTTATCGAGTCGATCTTGTCAAATGCGTCCTGCTGCATGAGTATAAAGTCGATAACTTCAGATTTCCAGAATGTTATATGGTAATCGACAGGAACGCCGTCGTCACCGAGTATATTTATCTGGTCATAGGTTTCTTTACCTCTTTGTACCCAGTTTTTTGCTGCGAGGATTTTTGGTACCCATTTGGCATCGATTTTTTTATCGAAGTACTCTCTGATCTCCGGATATTCAAGATACTTTGAGTAACTTTCCAGGGGATCGACTGCCGGATACCTTTTTGAGTCGGCTCTCTGCTGCTGCAGGGCATAGAAACATCGTGCCGCTTTCTTTGTTGATTCGGTAACAGGTTCTTTCAGGTTACCGCCGGCCGGGGAAACTGTTCCTATAAATGTAACCGATCCGACTTTATTGTTATTCAAGTAAACCATACCCGCTCTTGAGTAAAAATTCGATATGATCGCAGTCAAGTCCATAGGGAATGCGTCCTGTCCAGGGAGCTCCTCAAGTCTGTTTGACATCTCTCTAAGAGCCTGTGCCCATCTCGAAGTTGAGTCGGCAAGGAGGAGGACTTTTAATCCCATTGACCTGTAGTACTCAGCAATGGTCATCGCAGTATAAACTGATGCTTCTCGGGCTGCAACCGGCATGTTTGATGTGTTACAGATTATCAGAGTTCTTTCCATGAGTTTTCGTCCTGTTCGAGGATCGATAAGTTCAGGGAAGTCGGTAAATATTTCAACGACCTCGTTAGCACGTTCACCGCAGGCAGCAAAGATTATAATGTCTGCTTCAGCATTCTTAGAAATGGCGTGCTGCAAAACAGTCTTACCACAACCGAACGGACCCGGAATAAATCCTGTACCGCCCTCTGCCATCGGATTGAACATATCGATGATTCGGACACCGGTTTCCATAATGGTGTTTGGTCTCGGTTTTTCCTTATAATTTTTTATGGCAACTTTTACCGGCCATCTTTGTGTCATGGTTACTTCGGTATCGTTCCCTTTTTCATCTGTTAGAACAGCAATTTTATCATAGATTCCGTAGCTTCCTGCAGAAACTATCGATTTTATTTTGAATTTTCCTTCCAGTTTGAATGGAACCATTATTTTATGATCAACCCATCCCTCTTTTACCGAACCAAGCCATGCGGCGGCCTGAACTTCATCGCCTGCTTTGAGGAGCGGAGTAAAATCGTATTTTTTATCTTTTTCAAGAGCGTCTGTGTATTCTCCTCTCTTGAGGAAAACTCCCTGTTTTTTGTCGAGATCACTCTGTAATCCGTCAAAGTTTTTTGACAGAAGACCTGGTCCCAATTCTACCTCAAGCATGTGGTCTGTAAATTCAACATCGATTCCAACTTTTAGTCCGCGAGTTGATTCATATACTTGAGCATAGGCTATATTTCCAATAATCTTGATTACTTCAGCCATCAGTTTCTCTTTACCGAGGATTACATTACATATCTCGTTCTGCCCCACGGGAGCATCGACTTCGACGGTAATCAGGTTTCCGACAATCCCTGTTATTTTACCTTTAGTCATTATTATACCTCCAATTGTTTATTCGTTATGGAACTCTGTAAATTCCGGTTAATCTTTTTACGCTTCTTTTATGAGAATGTTATTTCTGACTTTATTCTCTGGACAAGCGAGTCCATAACTTTTTTACCGGCTTCATTATCAAGTCGCCTCCATCTCTCTACACTCTGCATCTTGACTGCGTATGCGATAAGAAATTTAAACGAGAAATAATCGTAGCCGACTGATTCATCAAGATAATCCCATCTGAGATTTTCGATAATTTTTTCCGTATTGACTAGATCGTTAGACTGATATGCTTCAAGGAGTTTTTCTATTCCCTGGAATGAACCTGTCAGTCCGAAATCGTTTGAATTGTTTTTTGTAAGGCGTTCATAAAGTTCACCAAACTCAATTACTTGATTTTTGAACTCCTCCTCATTCTTACGCGACGTTAGTGCCGTTGTGAGGTTGCGGAGTTCCAATTCAAACAGAAAATAATCTCTCAAGTAATCGGAGCAGACAACATTCTCAATATCTTCATAAAAATATGTAATCAGTTCGTCCGCTATGTCTTTATCAGGGTGAATTCTCGTTCCGGTCTCTTTATTTGCAAAATGTCTTGATAAAAAACCGAAGAAACAATCCGGATCTTCAAGGTTTGAAATAAACTCTTCCTTGCTGTAAAATGACGGCGCAGAGTAGTTATCAAGACTTTTGTCAAAAAATAGAGCATTTGAAATATCATTAAAAAGAAAAACCTTTTTTATTTCATTGAACTCTGAATCTTTGAGAAGTTCTTCGGCAGCACTCATAAAACTGTTTAGAGACACGGCCTTTTTTTGTCCGTCCAGCTCCGGGTCAAAGAGGCTAGAAATCAGGTAGTAGTAGTTGCTCACTTTTATACTCCCGGGTATAGGATCTCTTTTGTTTTAGTTTTTAAGAATGATTGGAAAAACTGATTAAGATCATCGTCAGTAAACGAGAGTACGAAGGAATTATCTTTGGGGGTAACTTTAAATCCGCCTGTCATTCTGCCGTCAAATTTAAGAGTTAAACCTTTTGATAAAATCTCTTTTGCTTCTGCCTTAAAATAATTTTCAAGTTCAGATTTCATTTTTTCCGGAAGTATTACGGTGAGATCTGCTGATTTACCGGAGGGATCCCATTTTGATGCGATCTCTTTTACAACAGAAACTATGAATTCTTTAGTTTTGCTGACATCAGCAATCGATTTTGCAAGACTGTTTCTTGATAACAAATCTGTAATATTTTGTTTAAGGGTTGATACAGCTTGTTCCGATGCCATTTTAAGTTCAGACTTTATCCTTGCGTTGAGCTGGTCAGCGTCTTTCCTTGCTCCCGATGTTATAGAATCGGCCTCTTTTTTTGCCGCCTCTATGATTTGTTCCGACTGCTTTTTTGCATCGGTAATTATGGCAGCTGCTTCCGACCTGGCTTTATCTATACCTTCATGATATATCTTTTGAGTAAGTTCCTGCAGTTTGGATTCCATAGACTTTCCCCTTTTATAAAAAATGATAATACTTTTTTTAGTATATTAATTTTAAAAAAAAAGTAAACGTAAATTTCAAAAAAATTCCTATATTTTATTTTTAGCTCATGAGAATGTTTATTTAGTGCCGGATAATTGTCTTTTTAGGAAAATTTGGACGTTTTTTTGTTAAATCTATGACCAATACAGAAAGTGGTCATAAAATCTCTAAAAACCGAGACTTTTTGGTTTTTAGAGATTTTATTCATATTACAGAAATATTACAAAATTAACTACATCATATGCCCCTGCATTGAGGCGATGAGATTGCGCAGTTCAACATTGAGATTTATTATCTGTTCCTGATATTTTATTCTCTCAGATATATCCATTCCGCTTCCGCGTATACCGATAAAGTCCATTTTATCATCAAAGAGGGGACAAATATCAATCGATATCCACTTTATCTCACCGTCTGGTTTCACAATGCGAATGTCTATCTTTCCGCACTCTCTGTTCTGGGTTATATCTTCTATGAATTTTCTATATTTTTCTTTATCATCATCAAACATTATTATTTCAAACGGAACAGATCTTTTTATGAAATAACTTTCGTCATACCCTGTTATTTTGAGACAGGACGGCGAAATGTATATAATATGCTCCAGATCATTACTCCAGAATTCCAGATGCTGGGAGTTTGTAGCAACGATTCTGTAGAGTTTTTCTTTTTCTTTAAGAAGTCTTTCTGTCCGGATTACGTCCTCGGCGACTTTGCGGATAGAGTTTTTTTCTTTTGTGGAATATGCCTTGTTGTTAATCAGGTGAATTATTTTCTTTAAATATTTATTCTCCTTATGATATCTGTAAAGCATTGCAGAAAAAAGAGTTGCAGGAATGAGCGGGATTACAAAACATTGTAAATTTAGTTTTGTAGTCATAAAAATTCCCTGCATCAGAAGAACACCTATAATCAACAGATAACTCAATAAAAATGTACAAGAAACACTTAAAATAAATTTAAATCTTTTAATCGACATTCCCGCCAGTCTTCCCTTTAAACGATGAATTTAATATTAAACAGACATCTCTAAAAATAACTTTTATACTATTATATCAATATAAAAACAGAAATTATATTACCGCTTAAGCCTATCGTAAGTACAAAAATTATGTTGTTAAAATTCAAAATCAGATTTTTAGAATTGTCTTAAATCAAGTCTATGAGCGATTTAATTATTAATCAATATCCGGTATATTAAATTTATAAAAAACTTATTTTTAATTAAAAAATATGGTACTATTCCACCCATGAACATAGAACTAATGTCCCCAGCCGGGAATTTATTGAGTTTCATCGCAGCCTTTGAGGCCGGAACGAATTCAATTTATCTCGGATATAAAAAACTGAACGCAAGACGCCCGGCTGATAACTTTGACCGAATTTTATTGACTAAAGTTACGGAGTTTGCCCATTCACACAACATAAAAATTTATCTCGCGCTGAACATAGACATAAAACCCGGCGAAATCTCGGAGGCTGCGAGGATCCTAAAACTTGCCGATGAGATCAAAATCGACGCTGTTATTGTTAAGGATATTGGCGTGCTTGAGATAGTACGCCGTCTTTTCCCTGGACTGGAACTCCATGCGTCAACTCAGACGGCTGTCACGTCGGTTTACGGAGCGGAGGCAGCGGTTGGACTCGGATTCAAGCGGATTGTGCTTGCCAGAGAGATGGAGATCGGCGAAATAAATCAGTTGAAAGCAGTTCCGGTTGATAAGGAAATCTTTGCTGAAGGGTCGATGTGCTTTAGTGTATCTGGTAGGTGCCTCATGTCGTCGTGGGTCGGCGGTCGGAGCGGCAACAGGGGCGGATGTACAGCGCCGTGTCGTCTCTCGTGGGGCAGCGGCGGCGGGAATGGGACTTTTTTTTCTATGAAGGATCTCCTTCTCGCACCGAAGTTAAAAGAGATATGTGACGCCGGTGTGTCAGCGGTAAAAATAGAGGGGCGCTTAAAAAGCAGCAGTTGGATCCATACGATTGTAAGTATCTACCGCAAAATAATAGATAGTCATGGGGAATTAAATTCTACCTTAATAGAGGATCTTAAAAAGTTTTCGGCAAGAGAGACTGGTATCGGACACTACTCATCCCATTCTCAACTCACCGGAAGGAATGAGGAGTGGAGTGAATATGGCAAGAAAGCGGCAGTGATACTCAAGACAAACCCGGAACAGTTTAACATAAAATCAGAGATCACAATAAATGAAAGAAACGGTAAATATTTTGCAGATGTTAAGTGCGAGGGCTTAAGCCGGGAGATCGCACTCTCATCCCCGCCGCCGCCGAAGAAGGCAAAACCCGTCAGCATTAACGAGATCGCAGACACACTCGCCGGCGAACTTCCGATCAAAACGGAATCAATAAATATGAATATCCCCGATCTCATGGTGAATGGTTCTTATATAAGGAAAGCTGTTGATGAGATATCGGGCGTTTACAAGGGGCTTATCAAAAAACTGAACGATCTGCCGGAGCTCACTAAAGAGGAGGCGGAGTTTGTTGCATATAAAACTTCCAATAAAATTCGGACAATAACACTCGATATGATGCCGGACAAGATTATCATTCATCACGAAAATGTTGCTGACTTTGCATCCAAACCATCTATTAAACACGTCAAGACAATAGTTGTTGAGGCTGAGCGGGATTTGTCGGGTATCGAGAAGCTGAGTGACAAATATAACGTTATAGTTTCTATTCCGCCGGTTTTGTTCGGCCGTGAGCCTGATGCGGTTTTTGAGTCGTGTCTTAGTGTCCTAAAGAATGGGATAAGTGCGTTTGAGATAAACTCTCTTGACGGATTAGAAATTGTCAAAAAACTTGAGACTTACGGTGTGTTAAAGAAATATTGCGGAGTCTGGATGAATGTGCTGAATCACATAACTGCCGATAAATTTTATGAACTCGGATTTGAGTCAATTTACGCAGATATCGAAGCCGATAAGAATGAAGTAAAGACTCTTGCCGGCATAATAGACG